>JACMPP010000062.1 GCA_014377445.1 Oligoflexus sp. | reverse complement strand
CCTCTCGTTTCCCGAGACGCGTCTTTTCGATGACGATCAAAATAGGCAGTGGTTCGGCGTTAAACGTTTTGATCGAACCTCAAATGGCCGAATCCACATGCACTCAGCAGCAGGCGTTTTGCAGGCCAACTTTCGCCTCCCTTCGATCAGATACGAAAGCCTTCTAAAACTAACCTCAGCTCTTACCCGAAGAAAAAACGATCTCTTAGCCATCTACAGGCTCGCCATTTTTAATGTCGTCTTTCACAATAAAGACGACCATGCGAAAAATTTCGCCTTTACCATGGACCAGGAAGGCTCCTGGCGCTTAGCCCCTGGCTTCGACTTAACCTTTTCCACGGGAATGAAAAACCAGCACATGAGCGACGTCTTGGGCCTTGGACAAGGCATCACGCTTGATCAGCTCAGGCTGCTCGGAAACAAGGCAGGCGTATCACGTAAAGAACAAAAGGAAATTATTGACGAAGTTTTATCGACCCGGAGCTTTTTAAAAAAAGAAATGGCTGGGTATGGACTCGAAAGGCACTCTGTTCTAAGAAAACTCGAAGACCACTGGAAAAAGCTCTGATCGCTATGAGATTACGAGGCGGATAAAACTCGCATTATGCGCGAAAATTTTGCTTACCCACGAGTTGCTTGAGCTTCAATGCCTACAAAGCAGTCGCATGCTGTAGCGCCATTCTCAGTAAGGTTTCCTGACTTTTGCGTCTTCCGCACTGAGTCTTGGCTGCAATGATTCTAGACAAGCAATCCTCCCAGGGTCCTTTATTGACAAGGCTTGTGAGTCTTCTCTGCTTTTCCGTTAGGCTTTTTGCGTCAGGTACTTCGAGTTCGTCAAGTAAGAGATAAGCGCAATATACCCAGTGAATATCTGCTGTCAACTGAGTGATAACGCCATCGAAGCCTTCCACCATGTTCCGAGCCACTTCTTCGTCCAAGATCTTAGACAAGACCTTAACGAAGACAGCTTCGCTTTTCTTGTCAGTCACCCCTTAGCCCAAGAACATGATCAAATCCCTTCGCGCAAAGTTCTTTCAAGAGCGCGCGACTGCGATGACCTTTTTGATAAAAGATCACGAAGGTCTGTTTTTTATCAGCAAAAAACTCCCGTTTGAGCGAACTCAATGGCAGTCGAATCGAAGCTTCGATCAAAGGATCGTGTTCATGGAACTTTCGGATATCGATTTACCAATTACAACTCCTGCGCAGATAAAGAATGTACTGTGACGTCACGCTAGCAAGCGGGATCGAGATCGTGCCACGAATTATGAGCTGCCTGCGATTTTACTTGGATCTTGGCGGCAATCCAAGCTTGAATTCAGACTCGACCTCGTCCCAACTCTTGCCCCCGAGGACCCGCCGATAGATTTGCATATTCGCTCGATTCGCAAAGCTGAAGAGAGCCGCATCCTCCAATGCCTTGAGCTTTGCGGGATAGACGAAGTTAAATGCGAATTTGCCTCGATTGAGTCCTGCTCGCTCACCCTCGACTCGAATCATCGGATGTTGAGCCGGCTGAAGAGTCTCGATCAAATCTAAGGCCGTAGCAAAGGCATCATCGCGGGTCTTACCGAAGGCGAAGGAACGGAGTGGTATGACGCGCGAGAGATTGCTGGCGAAGTTCAAGACGCTCCCATTGAGAAGCTTAGACTCCTGCAAGGCCCCTGCCACGACCGAAAGGTTATTACCGAGGAAGGCGTTGAAGTTGTCAAAGACCGGTTTAAAACGCTTGATGGCGATTACCCTAGCGTTCATAACCTTAGCTCTTGGCCGCGACCCATCGTTGTGAGTCTCCGGATCGGGCATTTGATCCCAGAACGCATCATCAAAGGCCATCGCTGACACTGAGAGTGCGATATGAGAGCTGAGATAGATCGCTGTGGAGGACATGGCTGCTGACAGTGAATCGTAGCGTTCGAGGCGCATTCGATTCATATGAGGACAAAAGCCAGCGTTGGTGCCCAGCTTGGCCTGGGAATGGGCGCATTGCTGAACCGTCAGCACATACCAGCGAGTCATGATATCTGAGAGAAGATGATTGAGACTCGCGTTGACTTTATCAATCGTTTGCAATGCCCCTTGGCAACGGCTTACATCGCGAGCTGCTGTCATACGCCGATAGGCAGAAGGGTAAGCCATCCAAGGAGTACCATAAACAGCTGGATCTTCGATGAGCTGGGTAATTTGATAGTCAACTGTCTCCGCACTCCAAAATCCCTGGCTGTTGGGATCTCTCTCGATCCCACTCAGCACGCAAAAGTCCGTGACCGTGGGCTGTGAGGCAAGGAGCCGCGAGCCAGGCGTGCTTCGTGTGCTGGAACATTGTATCAGCTGCAAGACCACTGCTAAGGCAAGGCAGGATCGGACCAGCGGGTTTCTGGAAATCCTCATGGCACGTATTTCCTCTTTAAAATAAATGGATAGTCTTTCAGAGTAACATTAATTCCATGAAAACTCACCGAACGCTTCGGCCTTTGGGAGCCCTGCACGTGCGGCTGAGTTCGAAACTCAATGGCGGCTGAATTATGTGGACGAGCAGGCTATCGCTAAGTTGAAACAACTTGGATTCAATTCTGTGAGAGTTCCTTTCAATTACAAATTATTCTGGAAGGACAATAAGTTGACTGATGAAGGATTTCTATACTTCGACCGCTTAATTGCTTACTGCCGTAGCAACGGAATCTCGGTGCTACTGGACATGCATGGAGCACCTGGTTATCAAAATCCGGGGGATCACTCCGACAATGGCAACTCTAACGAAACCCAACCACGGGATTCAGTGAATTTTTGGACGGGCGACAACGTAAGTATCGCAGCGCAGGTATGGGGTCACATAGCGAATCGCTATAAGAACGAGCCGGTCGTGATTGGATATGACCTCATCAACGAACCTGTTCCGCAAAGTGGTCACGAGTATGAGCTCCTTCCCTCTATGATCACCCTGCGCAATGCCATACGAAAAGTCGATAACAATCACATCATCTTTGCCGAGGGCTCATGGTGGGGTTCCGATCTGTCGAAAATTGATTGGAACGATGCGACGGTAAGGTCTCGAACCGGTGTCGCTTCGCAGTGGGACGATAAGTTAGTCTACGAAATTCATCATTACGGACCTGTCGCCGGAACTATGGGGAGAGAGAGTGTCACCAATCGACTCAATATACCTCTCATCCTCGGTGAATACGGCGAATCTGATGAAGCAAACCTTCGCGCAACTGCGGTCTGGGCCAAGCAAAACCTTGCAGGTGCATTTCCTTGGTCCTTTAAGAAAATGTCACATGACAAGGCGTTATGGACTGTTCCTACCCATGACGCTTACGAACAAGTGAAAAGATTTATTAACAGCGGCGGACAGCCTCCGACTCAGACCTTTGACGCTATGATTGAGTTTGCAAAGACCAACATTCGTACCGGTCACCCAAGTCATGTCTGGCACCAATCGTTTTATGACGCTATTGCACCCAACTGATTCGACTGAATGCTGGCTGGTTTTCTTTAGTCTTCAAAAAATAAGGAGGGTGTTGGATCTAAGCCGGACACTCCACCGAGCATGAGCTTCAGCAAACGGTCCAGAGCTTGTTGATCGTCTTTTCCCAGCGCATTTATAGCTCGAATGAGCTTGGCTTGAATAGGTTCGGGTGCATCACGAAGAACTCTTCGTCCGGACGCTGTTAGGCTCAACTCAGTCATCTCTTCGTATAAATACTCGAGCATTCTGAAGCATCGCTCATGGAGAACTGGACAGCGAGATTCAGGGAGTCGATACGTTCGCGGGAGAGGGGTAAGAGTTAGACTTCGTCACTTCAATGGGACTGGCCCTGTCTTCGAATCGAGCGAGAGCAGCTTTATCTCCATAGAGAACTGCTTTGAGATAAAGCGATGCCGACGAAGCCACCCAGTTGCGAAAATCTTCTTTAGGAAATTTCTTGCCAGCCGAAGCACAGACGGCACAGATAAGTCCGCAGCCAGCTTTTTCTTCCAAAAAGTCCATGTGGCCATAATCCTTCGCGACCTGCAGATAAGAAGGAGAATCTGTGACTGTATTCCAGAATTGAGAATAATTGAGTTTAACCGGTGCGCAGGCTTGGAGGCCATTGCCGCCGAGACCTGAACCGATCACGAGCGCTGGAACATTCAATTTAAATTCGCCTCCTGTGACACGTTTGGAGCCATCAACATTGCCATCTACAGGATCGATCGCGACGATCGCCTTTACGGGTAGCAGGTTATCGCGAACTATCGTCCAAGCGACCTTGCCGCCCCGTGAGTGGGCCATAAGACCGACATTAGTAAAGTCGATTTCCTTAGCGGTCAAGGTCGCTAGCCGAGTCTCTAACCATGTTACAGCTTCGGCGACGCGCCTTGCCTCGACATCGGTCGATGGTTTACCGATCGGCAACGGCAGGCTTACATCATAGCCCTGTGGTGCCACCACGACGAAGCCTTCCAGAGCCACCTGCGCTAGAACTGTTTGATATAGTTTTCGGTTCACCAAGAATCCATTCGTCATGACCACAAGCGGGAGGGCTTCGGCTTGACTTGCTTCAGGATACATGACGAGAGTTGGTAGCGCCAAGCCATCCTCGGCTTTGAGATTGAGAATCTTAACGCCAGCTTTGGAAAACTCCGTCTTTTTGCCGAAAAACTTTTGTGCTGAATCCGTCTCTTCATCGCCGTGCTTACAGGCCGTACCGAGGGCGAAAAAGCTAAACGACAAAAGAAGGAGCAGAATTTTCATATATTCCTCATTATAAATTAAGAATTCGAGTAGTGAGAGCGGCCTTGTTTTTACAACTGTCCGAGCGACTGCATGTCGATCACGAAGCGATACTTCACATCACCCTTGATCATGCGCTGATAAGCTTCGTTAATCGATTGTATGGGAATGATTTCCACGTCCGAGGTGATGTTGTGTTCGGCGCAATAATCGAGCATTTCCTGAGTTTCCTTGATACCGCCAATGAGTGAACCAGCCAAAGTACGACGCCCCCCGATCAAAGCAAAGGCGGAGACTGGCGCGGGTTTGTCGGGCACTCCGACCAAAACCATTTTGCCATCGATCTTAAGTAAGTTTAAAAGCGCGTTGAGATCATGTTCAGCAGATACTGTATCGAGAATAAAGTCAAAGCTCGAAGCATGCTTTTGCAGTTCGTTCGAATTGCGGGAAACGATGACGTCATGAGCTCCAAGACGTTTCGCGTCCTCTTTCTTGCTTTCCGAAGTCGTGATCACGACCACATTCGCACCCATAGATACAGCGAGTTTGACGCCCATATGTCCGAGGCCTCCCAGTCCCACGATGCCAACCTTATGGCCTTTGCTCACGTTCCAGTGACGAAGAGGTGAGTAGGTCGTGATGCCGGCACAGAGCAGAGGCGCTGCTGCGGACAGCTTCAATTTGGGAGAAATTTTCAAGCAATAGCTCTCCTTCACCACGATGAAGTTTGAATAGCCGCCCTGAGTCGGGGTCTTTTTATCCTGCTCAAAACTATTGTAGGTTCCCGAAAAGCCGTTCGAACAAAATTGCTCGAGCTGCTGATTGCAAGCGACGCAGTCACCGCATGAATCGACGAGGCAGCCCACTCCTGCTGGATCCCCGACCTTAAATGTCTTCACGGCAGAACCAATCTCGAGCACTTTACCGACGATTTCATGGCCAGGGACCATGGGATAGCGTGAACCACCCCATTCGTTTTTGACTTGGTGAATATCAGAGTGGCACACACCACAAAATTCAATCCCGATGACTACATCGTTCGGGCCGGGCGTTCTTCGCTCGAAGTTGAAGGGTGTAAGAGCTTTGTCCTGAGATATTGCGGCATAGCCTTTAGCTTGCTTCATGTGTTCGGCTCCAGCTTGGGTTTAATGGACTATAAGTTTGGCTGCAAACTTCCTGCTCTCTCACTGCTCGTAGAGACGCTTGATTCAAAGCTCACGGTGAGTATGGGGGAGCTTGGTATCTAAGACAAATCGAATTTGATGCAAGCAAATTATCACTTTTGCATCCGCTGTCAGAAGCCCACTGAATCCTTGCATAAAAGCCTTGCCCCCGAAAGCTACCATCGCGAGAGTTGTCTTTTTTAGTTATATTTTTTAGTTAGTTACAGGAATTATTGGATTTTATTTTAGGTTGTTAAAATCAACTCTGAGCGTCATGCAAGTCCACTCACACCAGGATCGGCTGTGTGAAAGCGACGCCTCATAACGCATGATGTAATAATCGTAGGCTAGGCTTGAAATGGAAAGTGATGCACGAGATGTCAATGACGGAGGAGCTGATTTGTAGCTGACCCGACTCACTCTATCGGAGCTAGCTATTTCTCGAGAAAGCTTCGATAGGTAAAACTTTCTCCGAAAATAAGAAAAGGCGTTTACCATTTTTGGAAACGCCTTTCTTTCTTCAAGCAATTCTTCGGCTGTTCGGCCCAATGACGCCCATACTTCGCAGCAGATCATCTTTTTTAAACGGTTTCTCTAACATGAGATCGGCTCCAGGAAATTCTGAGTAGTCCGCCATCCCCTTGCGCACCAGACTCACGATGAAACAAGTCTTATTCTGCAGACGGATGCTCTCGATCAATTCGCCGGCCCCCCATCCATCGACGCTCGCATCGACCATCACAAACTCAGGTTGTTTCTCAAAAAAGACCCTGAGTCCGCTGCGCAGTTGACTCACGCTGAGAATCTCCAGGTCCGAGCCTCGGGTCAGATCCCGGATCATACGTTCAACCTTATTGTCCGTCCCGAGCAGAAGTATCGCCGGTTGCGCTGCATCGCGTCGGGAGAGATTGGTCGGCTGACTGCGCTTCATGCGATCGGGAAAAGTTACGGAGAAGGTCAATCCACGACCCTGACAGACATCGAGACTGAAGTTGGCCTGCAAGGCTTCACAGGCTCTTTGAATACGATCAGGATTTTTGGAATGAAAGAAGCTGGCGAAGGACTTGTCGAAGGGGCCGGAGAGTTCTCCACCCTGGGCGCGCAAATCGAGATTGATGAAGTCCTTGCCATCGACCTGACTCGGGAAGAGATGCACGCTGAGACGCGCCGGCCTCGCTGTGGCTTGAAGGAAATCGACGCCGCTGGTACAGAGATCCAAAAGGCAGTCCTCGTCGCCCAGAATCGATCCGAAGGCCGCCGGCACGAAGAATTGAAGATCCTTACAGGTTCGTGACATCTGAACATGGGCGACGTGGGAAAATGCCTGCATGAAATGCTCGGCGTCGAAGACCTTGGGCGATCGACCGGGGACGGCTTTCACCTCTTCCTCGCTTGCTCCACCCCAGGCGGTGAGGGTTTGCCACGCGACCCGATTGATTTTCTCCACATCTTCCGTCGCACGAATGTGAAATGAGTTTTGCAGGTTTTCCTTGAGGACTTCGCTGTAGCCGAAAATCAAACGCAGAGTCGTGAGGAGATCTTCCTGGTTGAGATCTTTTGGATCCTTTAGATCCCATTGTTCCATCATTGCATCTAGATCGTTGCCGGGGTTGGCCTTCGTTGATTTAGTCATGGCAGTGTTCCTCTAATTAGCACTCTCAAAATCGCTATCGGCATAAAATCCCTCAACCTACGAAAGCTTTTAACGCTCCATTCCTATGAGGGAATATAATGGATTATAGACAATCCCTTTCAGGATTTGCTCAAGGTCCCCAGATAAAGACGAGACCTAAAACGAAGCCGAGAGCGAATCCCCGTTGAACTTCCGAATCGAGAATCCAAGCCTGTAACTGACGAAGTGGATTCATTTCGATAGGGTCTCGTTGCATAATCTTGTTGCTCCAAAAGCAGCGTTTTAAACTTACAAAACCCCTATCGTCCGGCCCATTAGCCTACCTAAAGCGCTCTTAAATAATTATAAAAGCCACATACGTATCCACGATAAGTTGCTGATTCGAGGAGCAAATTTCGTACGGAAAACTATATTTTCCGCGCCGCTAAAGTATATTTAGAGATTTCGTCCAAAAAAAAATTTTTGTTTTGGAAAGAAAGTTAAGGAAGTAAGAATTGCCACATGTTGACCGACTCTACATTATTCCTTTATGGACATGCAGATGCCGGTGATGGACGGTATCGAGGCAACAAGACAAATCCGGAAATTTGATGAAGAAGTTTAGATCATCGGCCCTAACCGCAAATTTTTCGCCGGAAGAGAAACGGCGCGCGCTCGAAGTCGGGATGAACGATTTTCTCCCTAAACCACTCAACCAAGCCTGTATGGAGCGCCTGGTAAACCAAGCGCGCATTCGGTTAAGCAATTGATTTTGCTGTTTTTTAATACTAGCCCTAACTACCGTTCCCTTGCTTAGCCTATGATTTACAGGCTACCAATTTCTCTAGACCTATGACGGGGCCGAGTTAAAGCGAGGATTGAGTGAACGGAATTTTCAACGAGACCAATGCCTGGACCGTAACAGAAGGGAACGAAGCATGGCTTTACAGCGATGCTGCGGCCTACTATCAAGCTTTGGTCAACGCCTGTGAAAAGGCTGAAAAAACCATTTTGATCGCTGGCTGGGACTTTCACAGCGATACGGTTTTGACATACAAAAAGCGTCGAGGCCTTGGGATGATCCCGAAGAAGCTCCTCCTCCGCCGTTTCTTCAGAAGACTCGTGAGACAAAAGCCCGAACTCCGGATCTATATACTGACTTGGGACTATGCGCCCTTCTACATGCTCGAACGGGAGCGCCTGCAATCATGGAAGCGAGGATGGCTTAAGCACCCCCGCATTCATTTCCATCTCGACGATGCTCACCCCATCAGCGCCTCGCAGCATCAGAAATTTGTCATCACTGACGCAGATGTCGCTTTCATAGGTGGACTGGACTTAACAATTCGCCGCTGGGACCAGTCGTCCCACAGTCACGATGCTCCTCTACGGCGCGACCCGGATGGAGAACCCTACGGTGCCTTCCATGATTACCAGCTCGGTGTGACAGGTTCTGTGGTCTTCGATTTCATAAGGCTCTTTCATGGCCGTTGGCTGAATGCGACGGGTCAGATGCTCAACAAACTGCCAACTGAGCAAAATTCTACGTCAAATCCACTGCCGACCGACACGGTTGCCAGCTTCAAAAATGCGAAAGTTGGCTTCTCGCGCACCATGCCCGCATTCAAGGACCAGGACGAATGCAAGGAGATTGCGCAACTCTTTCAGGACCTCATTCGCGTGGCTGAACGTTTCATCGTTATCGAGAACCAGTACCTCAGTGCTCACTCCATCGTGAAAGCGATCACGGATAGACTCGTCGAAGAAACCGGACCTGAAGTCATCATCATCCTTCCCGAGAAAGCCGGCGGTTGGCTGGAGATGAAAACAATGGGTCTTTTGCAGGATCTGGCGCTCAAACGACTCGTAAGTTTTGATCGCTATGACCGACTGAGAATCTATTATCCCTTCGATCGCGGTCGTGCTGCCAAAAGACTGGGTATGACCGTGCATAGCAAACTGATGATTATCGATGATCGTTATCTGACGATTGGATCAGCGAACCTGAATAACAGGAGTATGGGATATGATACGGAGTGCCAGCTAACCATCGACTCCAACGAAGATCCGGCGTGCTGCGACGCTATCGTTTATGCGATGGCTTTTGTCCTCGCTCATCATTCCGAAATCAAGGCGGACGAACTTGAGTTGCAAATTCGCGACGAGACTTCGATCATTAAACCATTGGCCGAACTCTGCGATACCCAGCGCGATCGTCATCTCGCAAAGTTCCATATTCATCATGTTAACGACAAGCTCCAGCTCGAAGACATGAACTGGCTCGATATGGAGAAACCCAGTGAACTCGAGATGGCCGTCGACCAATGGGGCTTTGCCTCCGAAATCGCTTCCCGTCGCCTTGGGGTGTCCCCACGTGTGCTTCTCCTGGGCCTGACCGTGTTCTTTGCTTTCGTACTGGGATTTGTGTGGCACTACCTGTTGAACGACGCGCAGGGCAGTGAAGAAGCCTTGCGCAATCTTCTCATCGAACCCCTGGCGGATCCGGTTCGTGCGCGCATCATTATGCCCTTCATCTTTGGTCTCGGCGCGATATTCTTTATCCCCATCAATCTGCTCATAATCATTACAGCGAGCATTTTTACAACGGGCTGGGCTTTCATTGAGATCCTCACCGGCACCATTCTCAATGTCTGCGTGGGCTATACCCTTGGACGTTTTGTGGGTCGGTTCATCTTTGAGCGTTTCTTCGGCAAACGGACGCAAAAGATTCTGGATCGTATTGGTAAGGGACAGTTCCTCACGATCCTCTTCATCCGAATTTTCCCCATCGCTCCCAGCGCTTTGATTAATCTCGCGGCAGGTTCGGGCAAGATCCCTTTCTTTCGATTCCTCGGCGCAACCATTTTGGGTATGACTCCAGGTACGATTATGTTGGTCTTCTTCCAGAAGAGCATTATGGATGTGTTCCGTGCCCCTGGACTCAGCTCGGTCTTCACGCTTATGATTCTGGCGATCATCACCTTTGTCATCTTTCGCTGGTCTCGAAGGCGATTCTCTCAATATAGGCAGCGTAACTAGTGTCGATAAATGTCCTGAGTTATAATATCCATTGGGGCCTCAGTGCCTTTAAGCGCATAAACGTAGTCGCGAGCCTTTCGGAATTCATTCACTCCTCTCAGCCTGACATCGTCATGCTGCAGGAGTTGTGGTTGCCGACGGGTGCGCTCGAATACATTATCGTTGAAACCTTGAAAGAAGTTTGGCCTCATCAAATATGTGTCGCGACCGCCCTTCTTCCGGAAGGCGAGCAAGGCAACGGCATCCTCAGTCGGCATCCGATCGTCAGTTGGAAGCACGTGGATATGTCTTTCACCGCGAGACAGGCGCGATCATTTCTCCATGCGAGACTCTGGATTGAAGAGGATCAGCGTTTTCTCTCCATCATCTGCACCCACTTTGGCCTGAGCCGTCCTGAGCGGCAATTTCAAGCTGGAAAGCTCTGCGTCTACATCAACGATCACATCGCGGGCGACGAAGCCTTGATCCTGGCCGGAGATTTTAATGATTGGAGCGGGGAAATGACGAAGTATTTTAAGAGGGAAGCGGGACTGAAGGAGCTCTTTGTGGAGAGCGGCGGACGCCATGCCAAGAGTTTTCCGGCGATCTATCCTCTGTTGAGTCTCGATCGCATCTATTTGCGCAATCTGGAAATCGAAGAGGCACAGGTCTTAAGAAAATCGGACTGGCGAGGGAGTTCTGATCACCTTCCCCTCGCCGGACGACTCAAGTTTTGAGTTTAGTCAGTCCGTATCTTAAGACCTTTGGTTGGGTCGCCAGGTAGACGAGCACAGCACAAATACCGAAGAGCACAGTTCCCGTGATAAACGCAGCCCATGCCGGCGACATCATCTCTGAAAAGGCCTTATAAGCCGACAAAGCCCAGACCCCAAGACCTAAGATCGCAACCAAACCAGCTACCGAAAGCATCGCAACTTTACGTTGGACCTGCTTCACCCGAATATGCACGTCGTGTTCAAACGCTTTAAGTTTGCCAACCCCTTTGACCAGGGTGTCGGAAACCGTGCTTTCGACTTTATCTGTGGTTGAGGAGAGGTGAGACGCAAGTCTCACCGCAGAATCTAGGATTGCTTGAGGCTGGGAAGCATCTTTCCCAAGAAGAAACCGATGCCTGCCGCGCCGAGTAGATAGAGATATGGGTTGGATTTAACGTGGGCATCCACTTTCTCTGCGCCGACTTTCATTTCGCCGCGGAGTGAGGAGATACGAGTTGTAACCATATCGAGTTGATCCTCGAGTTTTTTCACGAGTTCTTCGCTGAGGCGTTCACCGCCTTCTTTGCCGATCGAGCTAATTGCCGAGGTGAGCTCGGACAGATCTTTGGCCATTTGCTCTGCATCGCTTTTGAGTGCAGAGATACTATCTTTAGCTTTTGCTTGTGTTGCCATCGCGCGTGACTCCCATATGTTCGATTCGAATTGGCAGAAACAACCACTGCCTCACGCCTCTTAAAAGGCTCCTAATGCACCCTGATGATAGGAATGCCAGGTCGGGTAAGCAAGTCATTGCCGTCGCCAAAGATCAGGCTGGATTCACAAAAGCCTTACATTTCATGACTTTGATGGGCCACTGAAAAAAAATGTCGAATTCTTAGCTTCAAGCTGTGCTCTGCCGAAAGATGAAAAAGACGGCTCCCATCGTACAAAGACCCGCAAAGAGAAAGTTCAACTGGATCTTTTGTTTCATGTGCAGAACCGAGAAGAGGATAAAAACGACGAGCGTGATCGCTTCTCGAATGATCTTTAGCAGCGGAAGGCTAAAATACTCCGAACCGATGCAATAAGCCGGCACTTAGAGGCAATCCTCAAAGAACGCAATACCCCAGCTAATTGCAATGACGATGAGAAGGGGCTTGGCCTTCATGCCCTTTAGGTGCCCGTAGCAGGCAAAGGTCATGAATACGTTTGAAAAGAACAGAAGCACGATCGTCTTGACCATTCGCGAACAGCTTTTACTCTCAAAGAATTCGCATATTGTAAGTCGTTTAAATTATGAGTATTTTTGCTAGAATAGCCGAGCAAATTTTGTTACTTTTCCGGAATGCGCAATTCTCCTCATCGCCGACACAACGGTCCCTTCCGGATTGTGGCTAAATTCACCTCAAAACACCCTGGGTATTTTAACTAGGCAGAATTTGAACAGGTTAATTTCGGCGGACTTTGCTAAACTGGTCCTATAGCCAAAATTCACAATTCCTAATCGAGGGTACTCAATGGGCCTCTGCCTTAGACTGTCCGTTCTCGGATTGTTCGTATTCACGGTGAGTGCATCACGCACTCAAGAATCTGCGCAATACCAACAAGCCGACGTTTGCGAACTTCTGAAGAACGCTCATGAAGATTTGCAAAACGAATATCCGAACGAATATTACGATTGCCACGCCCACTCGCGCTTTTTCAAAATGGGTTCCCTTACCCCAGCATCTGCTAAAAAGCCGAGCTAATACTCAGCGAATCGAAACGACCAAAGTTTGCACGAGCAGATGTTCAGCACGGCCTATCAATGGCACGGCTATGGACGGACCACGATCGGCAACACGAGCGATATCGAAAAAGTTCCGGTCCCCAAGCTCAAAGAATTCTACCAATAATACTAACAGCCCGATAACGCTCTCCTCGTTGTCGCGGGAGCCTTTGACGAAAAAGATGCAAAACTGCCCGCTCCTGAGGCAACGAAAGGCAGTTGATTCCTCTGAGAGAAAGATTGGACAGCTCTTTTTGAGAGCTGCCCATTTTTTCATTGGAATGGAGCTTGAGATTCAGTGCGAAACGGCTTCGATGCGGTTCATGAGGTTTCTCGCTTCCTTCTGAACCTGGCCTTCGCCTTTTGCATTGTTTAGGAGCTCCGTGAGGAGCACGTGGCTTTCCTCATGCTTTTGATCGACATAGTAGAGCTGACCGGCCTGAAGGAGGCGGGCCACTTCGTTTTTGTCGTCCTTGCTCAATATAATCTTGATCACATCTTTCGCTTCGTCAAAGAAGCCGAGCGACTGAGCCGCCAGAGCCGAACCGATCAGAGCACTTTGGCAATCAAAACATTTCTCACGGGCTTGCTTGAAGTCGCCTCGCGCCTCAGAGAAATTGCCGACTTCCAGATTGAGCGTTGCGGCGTTGAGAACCGGAGTTGGCGACTGAGGAGCCGCCTGACGCGCGAGCTGGAAGTAGATGAGCGCGCGACGATAGTCTTCGGGCAGGAGGGCTTCCCGGTACTTCAAAACGCCGAGGATATTGAGAGCGTAAGCATTGCTCGGCTCAGATTTGAGGACCAGCTCAGCATAAAAGCGGGCTCGCCCAGTCTCGTTGAGCGCCGTATGGGCGAGCGAGAGGAAGATGAAGGCATTCGAATTGCCGGGGTAGCTATTCAGGTGCTTAAGTGAGAGGAATTTTACGCTATCCCATTGAAGGGCCGCAAAAGCCTTTTGAATCGCCGCAAATTGTTGACCGTTCTTGGGTGCCATCGTTTGTGGCCCAGGACCCATAAAGCGATATTGAGAGGACACGATCTCGATTGAGGCACCGACGCTTTGACTCTCGTCTCCCGTGCTTTGGCAACCAGCGAGGATCGAGACAGCCACGGATAAGATGAAATGCTTCATTGTGCGACACCTTGGCTAAAGTTAAGACTCGGTTGACCCGGTAGATCCTGGGGAATATCGAGGCGCGTGATCCCGTTCTGGGAAGCGATGCCCAAAAAGCGCCACATCTCCTGATTTTCAAGACCGAGTGTGTTGAACCACCGCGCTTCGACGTTGCCACGATTGACGGCATCGTTGAGTTGAACGGCGAGGGCTTGGGCTTCTTTGCTGAAATAGCTATCGAGTTCGCGCGTCTCAACGGAGGATTTGCTCCCCGCTGCCTGAGTCAGCCACTGCTGGTAGCGCTTCGCTTCAAAGTCGACTTCCGAGAGAGCCGGAGCACAGTAGGAAGAACTTGGGACGTCGCAGGCCTTCATGAATTCCTTGGCCACTGCCTGATAAGCCCCACGCAGGGCTTCGGGCACGGGCTCGGATTCCGCTTTGTAGCTGCTCTGAACCTTCGCAAACTGCTGTGCCGCAAAACGTTTGGCGGATGCATAGGCCGATTCGCTGAGGAAATCGCTGACAGCGCCCATGCTGCGATCCTGCTCCTGAAAGAACTTCTCGCTCTGCGCAATGGTTTGATTGCGTTTGCCCAAGAGGTTGAGGAGCTGCGCGAGGGCTGAGCGATTCTCAAATTCCAGTTGACTCACAAAGGCGATGTCAGCCTTCAACTCAGGGTCTTGGCCGAGATGCTTGTGCAGGCTGATCAGCTTGTCGCTGAGCAATGATTTCTGGCTGTCATCCGTATCGTCGGACTTGAGCAGGATGAGGATATTCTTGCGAGCCGCAAGATATTGATCCATTCCCAGATAGAGATCGACGAGGCTTTTGCGCACGTCGAGGAGGCGGTCGCCATCGGGTGCTTTTTGCAGATAAATTTCATAGGAGCGAACCGATGCTTCGAGATTGCCTTGGGCCAGGTTCAAAGCAGCCTTGTCAAGCGTGGCCTGCTTCCAGGTCTCGTCGAGAGGCGTGCTTTGTTCGATGATGTCCAGAACGGTAAGGGCATCGTTGAAATGTCTCTCGTTTTGAAACGCACGGGCTTTGAGGTAAAGGATTTCGTTGTGCAGGCTGGATGCCGGCAGCATGCCGATAATTTTATCCATCTTCTGCCGCGAGGCGGCCCAATTCGAATGCGAGAAACTGTCATGAACGAGATAGACGATGGTCTCGATGTAGAGATCCTTCATCGTCTTCTTGTCCGGCAGAGCTTGGGTTAATTTATAATTCATGCGCAGGGAAAGCTCGATCATACTTTCCACTTCGGGAAAGTCCTGAGCGGCCATCGCTGAGAAGAGCAGACTCGTGAAGATCTGATTTCTGTCATTCGCATCAGGCGCCGTAGGCAGGATCGTCTTGAAGCGGATTCGTGCATCTTCGACCAGACCCAGTTTTTCCGAAACGCGACTGCGGATGATTGCAAAAGCCACCTGACCTTGGTTGAAAGGTTCAAGCATATCCATAATTGAGGCGAGACGCGAGAGCTGACGCGAGTCCTTCACGTCTGGAAAGTTCCAGGGCCGTGAGGCGTCGACTTTGAGGCTGCTCGTCTGCAAGGCGATCGCATGGCGAAGGTATTTTTCGCGAACGATCCCCATACTGCCCTTCGCCAGACTCATAAGTCCGTCGATCGCTTCGTCGTACTGCTGATTCTTCTCGAGGAGATCCACCCAAGTCGCCCGAACTTTGCGAGCGGCGGGACTGAAGGCGGCAGCCCCGATATAGCGGTCATAGACCTGGCGGAGATCGAGGAGATGCTCAGGCTTAGCCGGCGTGCCTTGACGTTTCGCGATCTCTCCCAAGACGAGGTCGTCGTGCATCTGCAGAAAGCGAACACCTTGAGAAAGACTGTGAAAGCGTCCTTCGGAGAGAATAAGGTAATTTTGATAATCTTCGCGTCCTGCACCCGTTTCGTAGACCTGACGAAGTGTTTCCGCAGCCTTGGTGCTTAGGTCGGCTTTTTGCGTCTCGGTCGCGGTCTTCTGAACGGCATCGTTATAATAAGCAATGGCTTTATCGAGTCGGCCCTCATTGCGGGCAAAGATCGCGAGCCGTTCGAGCATAGCGGCAAAACCTTTGGTCTCCTGAAAGCAATTGACCTGGAAAGGAACCGGTTCCCATTGATCCATGAAGTCGGGACTCTTGGTCCAGACGCCAAGGCTGAAGCGGAAGATCTTCTCGCGGTCGCTCAGACTCAGATCCTGGCAAAGGCGTGAGGCATAGCGGAGTTCGGAATGGAAGTCACCTTTGTTTTGAGCTATGACTTTGGCTTTGATGAGAGCAGCGACGATCGAAGCCTTTTTGCTGACACGGGCTGCTTTATCCTCGAGTGTCTTGACGGCCGCCATCTCTTTGCGTGAGACGGCATCAAAGCTTTGGAGGAATTCCAAAAGATCGACCTGTCTTGGATCATTCGTTTTCAGACTCATAAGCCCTTTGCTCGCAAGCTTGGGATTGACGAGGTACTGAGTGAGCATGACGGGAAAGAGCATCGCCTGCTTCTGTTTCGAATTGCGAACGACCTTCAGAGCGATGGGCGCGAAGGACAGAAGATCCTTCTGGGCCTTCTCTTTCGCCTTGGTATCGAAGAGCTTGGTCCCATCGTCCTTGAGCTGCCAGTAGGCGGCCTTTACTGCCAAGGAATCGATGATGCGTTTAGCTTTCCATTCCTTGTTCTTCGCCTTCGGCAAGGCCTTCTTATCCGCCTCGATCTGGGCGACAAGACGAGCCAGGGCCTCTTCACTCTTCGGAAGCTCGGAGAGCAGAGTTGGATCGACCAGGATCCCTTGCAGCAAAGGCACACAACAGTCGTTGGCATCCAGCGGGAGTATCGGAGTCTCCTTCGCCAGAGCAGGCTTGCTCGCGAGGAGCAGAACCATCATCCAAAGCCAGGTTTTTATAAAACTCATCTTTTATCTCCTTTGCGGTTCGTAGCTGATGCTGAGGAGCATCTCTACGCTCACGGGATTTCTTGTCTGTTTCAGGGATCGCTGCAAATTATCTTTCGCCGATCCCTGGAAGTTCACTCGTTCCGGGACAACCGCTTCGCCCGTGAACTTGTCGCGGAAGTTGTAAACCGGAACAATGATCAGCGTGCCAAGGCTCACCCCCCAGCCCCAGCGTTTAAGCCCGACCTGAAGTTGCGTTCGGGGAGCTGCCGTTAAGAAGTTATGGCGAGCATAGGCGATCACGAAGGCAGAGGTCGTGGCATTGCCGGCCACGTTGCTTTGGAAGTTCAGGTCTGTGTATACCAGATCGAGGCCAAGACCGTAAGACGTGTAGAACACATCGGTCCACCACTGACGCTTGCCATAGTCCATGCTGACAACCTGCTCGCTTACCCGACTCGAACTCTCCGCGATCAGCGTGGTATCGAATTCATCGAAGGTTGATCGCGACTTAAGGCTATTGAAGGTGTGGTAGCGCCAACCGAAATTGAAGTAACTACTCATCTTCGAGCTAACCTTGACCTCAAGACCGGCTCCGCCCGATGGCACAAGTTTGTTTCGACTGATCTTCCAGAGCGAGTTGCGGTTGATCGTCGCGTTGGTGATCGTAGCGAAATTCAAGGAGTTGTAAGTCGCCATAGTGAGAATGGGGGACACAACCATCGCTGCAATTTCAACCGAACCATGCAAGGGGTTCGGATAATCTTCGCGCACAGTTTTCGGCTGAACTTCTTCCACTTCCGGATCGGCCATGAAGGAATAAGAGACCAGGCCTTTGTCCTTCAAGGCCTTCTTCACGGATTTAATCGTCGCATCCGCTTCGGTCATTTCCCGCTTGGTCTTCTTTTTGGCTTTGCGCAACTTGGGAACGAATATTTCAGGGAAGTCATCACCCTCAATCGAGGGTGCGGCTACCGCAACATCGGGTGGCGCGCCTTTGGGAAATTTATTTTGAGTCAGAACCTCTTTGGTTTGATCGATCTTTTCCGCATTTTCCTTGGTCTTAAGCATATCCTTGTTGTAGCTCACCACATCGGGCTGCGGATCGCCGGCTTTGCCGCGGAAATAGATCTTCTTGATGTCGAGGACCGTTCCGGATTCCCATCGTTCCAGAAGTTCTTTCTTGGGGAAGAGTAAGAGATTGCGCGTGATCCTTCGGAATTTCACGCCACAGGTCGGCGAAGTCTCTTTGGCTTCAAAAACACAAACCGTATCGCCGTCTTTGATATCCGATCCGACTTGGTCGACCAGAACGAAGCCGGCCTCGTCATCGATATACCGCACGACAGACGGCTCAGCTTTTAGCGGGGCGCTAAAAGCGAACGACAGGAGGATCGCGAGGGTCGCGAAGTTCCAAGTCTTAACCGTGGCTGTGACGTGACAGAATCCCAATGACAACCCCTTCTCATGCAAACGGGTGATCTCAGTCATCCCGATCGGAATTCTTACCTTGATCTTTACTTACTGAGGACGGGGAGTTGATAATAAAGGCATTTTTCAATAATTATTTCTGTTGGTTAGAATTCTGATTTCGAATAACAGAAAGCGCAGGCTGTTGCCTGCGCGGGTAAGAATCAGTTCTTGTTTGTAAGGATTGGGGAGTTGGTTCCCAGAGACGTTGAAAATGGTCCCGGCGCTTAAACTCGCATTATGCATTGCTTGTATGAGGGCGAGACAAATAATTGCTGCGAAGCTATTTGGAGCGAGTCATGCCGCGTAACGCGCCTGCATCATGGTCTTTGTGAAAAGATCATCGCAGATTGCTTGGGGCTAAGTCGATTCAAATTTTTGCGGAAGAAAAGATACACCATGGCAGGTCGTCTGTGATTAAGTTCCTGAAACCCATCACGAACATCATAGACGTTGCCATGGTTACTAAATTCTCAGAAAGATCCAGGTAAGAATGGACCTCGTTAAAGATTATTCACACCATCCGAAAAGACGAATCTCAACGATGTTGGACGTAATCTTCACTTTTTGAGGACTCATGCCACATACCGCCGCGCCTTGACCCTGAAAGGTGTAGGTGCCCGATGCGGGGAACTCAAATACACCTTCTGCAGAAGGTCTTACGATGCTGCCATTGCTAGCCAGTGCGTAGACATCGATAAGGCTCCATCCATTTTGCCAATCGATTTTGCTGAGATTGCTTTCGACTACTGAGAACTTAACTGCTACGGTTTCGGCCATGGCCATCGAGGAAAAAATGAGACTAGAGGCTGCGATCATCTTAAGAAAAGACATGGGACTGTTCTCCTTTAGTTTTAGTACGCAGCCGCTATCTACGACAGCAATTTGATAATGTATATCAAAAAAATGCCCGCAAATTTATTCTGAATTGATTCTAGGGGATAACGAAAATTATTAATTTTGTACTTTGTTCGGAAGTCGCTTTATAAAGATTAAAAGGCTTTGACTGAGCGGTCAAAGCCTTTGCCGTCAACCCTGAAGCTCACTGCGCATGCCGTGATTCCCACTTTTAATCCCGCCGACGATGCCGCCATAATAGCGCGCCTCAGCGCCCACGGACGTAACTCAATATTTCTGAGATAGCTTGGCCGAAACTATGTGCGATAAGATAAGGCAAAGCCTAGACGATCGCGCCCAGGGCGTAAGCGTAGGGTTGAGTCTTAAGGCGCTTGTCCAGAACGCGTCCTTTGGCCTTGGCCACTTCAAAGATATCTTTATAACGATCCCTCAAATCCTCACGAAGATCCTGGACCTTTCCGAGCAGAGGTTCGAGTTGATCTTTGTAAAGCGAGACCGTACGTGCGCCCAAAGCGAAGGCCTGAAGTGGCTTGGCCTGAGCCAGGGCCATTGAGCCTATAAATCAGACGAGCCAAAGTGCTTTATGCATAAACAAAATCCTTTGTTACCAAGGCTCGCGGACTGCGGAGCCTCGATTGTTTCTACGCACTCCTGGTTCGATTCGTTAGAAAAAAGCAATGGAATTGGTGCGACAAATCCATTCTATGGTTTTATTACCATAAAAAAATCGTTGGCATGAATGCGGGACTTTTTCACTCCTTACACGCAAGTCTTAGCTTCCTTGCATCTCTGTATTGACACAGCCACGAAGGATGCTAAGCTTGATTGAATAAATTGCTCGCGTACAATTCAAATACCTAGCTTTGTAAAAAGAGGCATGCCCATGCTAAAGATCGTTCTGAATTTGGCCATTGCGAGTCTCCTTCTGAGCTGCCGATCGAGTCAGAATGAGACGGGAAGCGCCCTAGAAAGCACCGCACCGAATCAAGTGTTCAAAAACTACTCAGGGAGTATCGTCTGCAGTCCTCAAAAGATCGTGAAACCTTCGACGATCCAAGAGGTTCAAGCTGCCGTTCTCGAGGCCCAAAAAGAGAAAGCCAATGTTCGTGTCATCTCCCTGCCGGTACCAAAATCCTACAGTCCCGTCATCTGCCCTGAGGTGGGCGGAACCTTTATTAATGTCGAAAGCTTCAACAAGATTCTCTCAATCGATGCCAACAGCCTGACCGCAATCGTACAACCCGGAATTTTGATCAATCAGCTTCAAGATCAGTTGAACGAGAAAGGCTTTACCTTTCCCGTGACACCTGACTACAACGGGGTCTCACTCGGAGGTGGAATGGGCACGGGAGCCCACCACAGCTCGCTCAAATTCGCCACCGGGATCAGCGATTGGGTGGAAGAGATCAAATTGGTCGATGGCAAGGGCGAACTCAAGACTCTTTCGGGTAAGGACATGGACACCGCTCGGGTGCATCTCGGACTACTCGGTGTGATCGTCGAGTTGAAGATCCGCATTCTACCTCAGTACAAACTCAAATATTCTTTAGATAAGGGCAGCGATGCCAAACTCGATACTGAAATTCTTAAGCTTGTCCGGCAGCACGAATATGCCCGGGTCATGTGGTTTCCTTCGCAAAAAACCTACGTGCTCGATCATTTCGACAAAGTTTCTATGGATACTCCGGGCGATTCTTACAATAACCTCTGGACCTCAACCCCTAACGTCTCGTGGCTCGGCGATACTGTGATTGGAACCTTAAATGCGAATCAAACCACTCAATGCGCTGCTGAAGCCATCCGTGCCAAGACTTTTTTTGGTCCTTTTAAGGCCGTCAATTCCGATGGCAAAGCTCCGGTAGGGCTCTCGCACAAAATGATCGCGAGCACCTGCGAGGTTGGCAAATGCTCCTGGGACCATGGAATCAAAACCCGTACGGTAGAAATTGGAATAGAAGCCGAGCGTCTTCCGGATTGGATCCGCGAAGTTCGTACGATGATCGCCGCGAAGAAGGCCTGCTTTCCAATACTCGGGGTTTATATTCGCTTCTCGGCAGCCTCTACGGGTGCTCTAAGCGAAGCCTATGGTCATGACTCAGCCGTCTTTGAAATCCATATCCCTCAGATCAGTAAGCCGACACTCGAACCTTCGAGCGACGTCTATGATGAGATGGTGCAGATGACCCTTGCCAAATACAACGGACGTCCTCACTGGGGTAAAAATAGCCAACCCTATTTTATGAACCTCGGACCAGAGCAGTACCCGAATTGGAAAGAATTCCAAAAATTGCGCGCGAGCCTTGATCCTGAAGGACGCTTCGTCAATCCCTTCTGGTCTCAAATTGAAAGTAAAACCTCCAGCGTAGCACGCACTCCAGGCTGTGCCGTGGCCAAGACTTGCATCTGTCAAATCGATAGTGACTGTGGACCGGGCGCGACCTGCGAAGCTGGAAGCTACTTTAAGGAAGCCAAGGTCTGTCGCCGCTAGGCCTTGAGTCAAGATCAATGCTTTTCAAGCGGGAGTAAAGCGGAGGAATGTCCTCCGTCTCGAAACCGCTTCTACTACCCGCCTCGATTTTCCATTTCTTTTCAACCCATTCCTTGCTTGCCAACTTTCAAAGTAAATCGCGATGCCTCGACGGCATTCAGCTGAACTTTCGCTCGAGCAGGTCATAATCCGCGTTCCACTTGCTTGGAAATTTTCAAAACCGCTGCACTTTACTCAAAATATCGCAATTCTGCCGAGATTCCTGGCCTTTCTTCGCCATGGATATATTCAAAAAAAGAGAGATTCACATGAGTTCCGAAACTCAATCGGAATAGGTAGGCCCTCGCGGGCTTCCCTCCCACAGCACCTGGCAAACGGATCCGTACTGCGGCGTCAACCCTGGAACCTTTACGCGAAAGCGTTGGATCGATTCAGGGGCGATCTTTCTTCGATTAGGGCAAGCAACAGGTTCGTCAAGATATTTTATTGACTGTTGCTTGCCCTTTCCTATTGAGTCACACTTGGCAGATTCCACTCTGTTACCGCCGAAACTCTAGCTTTCCAAAGAGTGGCGAAGGGCCCGCTGTCGGCGGTGTTGATCGGCCTGTTTACTGTTAGCTCTCGCCATTCTGATCTTGCTTGAGCCCTGCTTCTCTTCACTCGCCAAAAATATTTACCTGGATCAAGTTTGACGAGGATACGGCCTGCTTGCTCTTGATAATCCCGCGAGCTTCCATCGGCTCCCTGAATCTCGATTTGTGCCGAAAATTCCCGCAATTCAAATGGGAGGGACCAATAAAATTCTACCTCAGATGTATTCGTGAGAAAATGCCTGGGCGGGAAGACCGATTGGATTTCTGCTGTAATTTTATCATCACCAGAAATGAGCGAATGTCTCGTCTGAGCAGGTTTGTTGATTTCAATGGAAAAGCTAAGCACTTTCGATTGCCAATCACCGTCGGGGGAGCTGACCTGCACGTTGTAGACTCCCGCGCCTTCAAAACGCGCGGTATAGAAGGGTTGCTCGGTTGAATCGCGAGGAGATTCGGGGCGAGCTTCGTTTGCGTTCCATAGATAGACCTTATAACCAACTTTGTAAGCACGAGGCGGTATCCAGCTAAACCTAAGGTTCTGGGGAAAACTATTTACGTAGATAACCTGATCATCCCACGGCGACGTGATCACAATGGGTTTCGCTGCTATACCCAGAGTCACGCCGTTAATACTGTTACCCGTGATAGTACCGAGAAAGTCGGAGAATCGAAGTGCCATGACCTGGTTCCAAGCTTCTCTAAAGCCCCCACCCTTAGCTTTTTGATTGGAACCGACCTTTTCGAACGACTTATCGAAATAGACGGAGACCTTGACCCTACGGACCATGTTTTCGTCTATCCGAGAAACGAAGGAACGATGAATCGTCAGCTCCTTCTGCGCACCAGCACTGTGTCCACCCGCAACCGACCGCAATTGAACGGTCGCATGTTCGCCAACCATGAGGGTGTCATCACGATAAAGAATGGCTCCTTTCGAGACAGCGACCCATTCTTGCGAAAAAAAACGTCGTATTACGACGAAACCTGAAATCGTCGTCACGTGGTAGAGTGCATCATGCTCCTCCCGACTCGTCTTTTCGACAGCCGAGAGCGAGGAGCTGAGCATAATACTAAAAATAGAGATCAGGAAGCGGCGAGTGAGATCACGCATACATCATCCTCTGGATCGACGTTCTCTCGGAATTCATCCCATACGTGCATAAGATCATGAATGCTGGGATCTGCTGAGTCTTGTCTAAGCGCCTGGAGACACTTGGCAAGACGCTTGTTTCCCCAAGCTTTGCCAGCCGCATTTTTCGCTTCCGTGAGGCCATCTGTATAGAGCAAAAGCGAAGAACCTTTGACAAAGGCAATACTGCTCTTTTTCACCGAAGCATATTCTGAAAGGCCAAGGACATCAGAAGGCGCGTGAACGAAACGATGAACCAAGACGCCTTCCTTCCAGGAGGACAGATAAGGCGGCACATGCCCGCAGAAGACAAGATCGATTTGCGATCGATGGCCTTCATACAGGCCGACGATGAGGCTTACGTGCCACTGAGTTTTGCCGAGATCGAAGAGAGCGGAGTTGACTTCACGCGTGAAATCCTCAAGGTCCCAGGACCCTCGTGGCCGCTTTACATACATGTTGAAGAGCCCGGCAATGATAGCGGTGAACATCGACGATCCAACCCCATGCCCTGAAACATCGGCAATAACAAAAAGAGTCGAATCACTGTCAGCATCGTGCTTTGTAAAATACCAGTCGCCAGCGCAGAGAGATGCCGGACGGTAGAGGGCGTCAACGGTTAGGCCAGGCGTCACGATGCGGCTTTTTTGGGGCAGTAGGTTATTTTGAATATTCTGTGCGACCACCAGCTCATTGTGTAGCTGGGCTCGCTCGATCTCTTTGCGCGCGAGGCCTTGGATCTGGATATCACGCGACTCGAGGCTCTCGCACATCTGATCGAAGGCATCGGCAAGTCGTTTGATTTCGCCACTGGCTTTCTTAGGGCGTGGCCGATGAAAATCTCCCTTGGCAACAGCTTCCGCCTGATCGACAAGTTCTTGAATCGGTCGAACGATTCGCCGCAGTGGAAACTGAAGCAAAACAAGAGTTGTCAGCATGATAAAGGTGAAGATCATCAGTCCTTGCTGAACCGTCCTCGTCAGGCTCGCCAAGACATATTCTTTTCGGGTCTCGACGAACAGAATCATGTTGCTGCGAGGAATTTCGAAAAACGCGCCGAGTATGGCGTCCTGGCCTTTCTCCTCGATGCTGGTATAACCTCGGGTCAAGGGCGATTCCAGAAACGATTTGACAAGGGCTCGTTTCGAGAAGTTCTCCGCGCTTATCGCATCGTCATTGCTGTAGATGAGGCGCCCTTCGCGAGTCGTGAGATAGAGGGTTGTCCCCTGGTTGAAAAAGCGCCGGCCATCGGCCTTAACTACTGCGACCGGCACGCGCCAAAGTTTTAAGACGTCGTGAGTAAGGTCGGCAACCCACGTTTCGCCCGACAGTTGAAAAGCGGCAAGAGGGCGTTCCTTTTGATCCAGTTCTTGGGCATTGATGCGAAAATTCTTGAGTCTAAGCCCATCGCCAAGCCCTCCCGAGACTGTCTCGAGCTGTCCATCGGCAAAGACCTTCAGCACAGCGTCAGGGGCCCGCCTTTCGCTTCCCATACCCTTGAAATGCAGGGAGGCATCAAGGTTATTCTGTATCAACGATCCATAGCGTTCAGCGTCGGCTGCTAGCAGTCCTATCACGTCTTGATACTTGGACTCAAATATCGTGCGCACCGAGTACCCACCGACTAGGCTCAGAGTGAGAACGAGCGATCCACTCAGGAGCAACGATAAGAGTGTGCCAATACCGAGCGGCTTTCGAAGTCTTAGGAGTAAAGGATGGGCGAAGCTCAAGACTTTCATGGAGTCGCCTCCCTCCGGATTGTGATTTGCACGCGTCTGTTTTTTGCCATATTCTGAGGAATAGCTTTACCCTCCCCATTATATTCGGGCAGAAGCGGTTCGAGGCTACCCATTCCGAGCACCCTGACCTTGTGTGGATCCACACCAAAGCGAATCAAAACGTCAGCCACCATTCCAGCTCGCAGCGATGAGAGCACATAATTGTTTTTGTAATAACTGGTCGCAGAGGGCGACACACTATCAGTGTGACCCGCGACCATAATCTCCCCGACTCCCGGCGAAGCGTTGATATCGGCAGCTAGCCCTTTTAAATAGGGAATCGCCAATGGGTCAACTTCGTAGCCGCCTTTTTGAAAAAGAGCATTTTCAGATAGGATAAGATCGATATAGGTTCTGTCGCTTCCTTTCCGGCCAGGCACGCCACCCTCTGTGATTTGCTTCGAGAGATCGGCAAGCGCTTGGGTCGCTTCTTTCTTCGAGTAGGCCTTTTCGATCTTAGCGATCGCCTCCTCCTGGGTCCCCAGATTGAGCATGGAGACGACCATGCGCAAGGCCCTGATCTTTTTAACGTCTTCGCCCAAGTCGTCGGTCTGTACTTTATCGATATCGCTCTTCTCTTGAGATTTGAACGCGCTCGCAATTTCATCGCTCATACGTTCGTACTTCTTGTCGTCGATCGTTGAAAAGCTATAGAGGATAACGAAGAAACCAAAGAGGAGGGTCATCATATCCGCATAGGACACAAGCCATGATTCATCATGGCTTTCCGCGACGTGCTTTGATTTAAAGGCTCGCCTCTTTCCCTCCTTCATGCTGCTCTCCCCTCAAGAGCAAGCCTTTGATTGGGCAAGAGATAGGATTTTATTTTTTCGACGACGAACTTTGTGGGATGACCTTCCTGAATGAGCATGATGCCCTCGACCACAATGCTGCGAGCGATCATGTCCTCCTCAGTCTGTTCGGAGAGGTTCTCAGCGATGGGTACGAAGACGAAGTTGGTCAGGACGAGCCCGTAGAGCGTCGCCACCAAAGCGATGGCCATCGAAGGTCCGATCTGACTCCGGCTCTCTTCAGAGCCGAGGGATTGGAGCAGCGCGATCATCCCCATCGTCGTTCCCATAAGACCGAAGGCCGGCGGAAACTTACCCATGATGCGAAAGACTCTGACCTCGTTCATATAGAGCTTATAGTGCGTCTCCACCCTAGTCTCCAGCAGATCGCGGAGCTGCGCAGGAGCGACGTCGGCTTCGAGCCAGGAGAGCACGCCTGCAGCGTCCTTCAAAAACGGATCTTTTAGATCGTTTACTACTCCTTCGAAGAACTTCGGGCCGCGCCGATAGGCATCGGATAGCTTGGAGATTTCGTCGACGATCAGGGCATAGTCCCTTTGATTGGTGCCGAGCATACGACGCATGAAGACCTTGAGCAGGGAAACAATGCGCTTGAGAGGGAAACAGATCAATGCCACCGCGACCGTACCGCCGATCACGATCAAGGCTGCGTGGATATCGAAAATCACACTAACATTTTTGATCGAGGTAAAGATCGCGACACAGAATACGGTCAGCGCGATGAGCATACCTGCGAGCGTTTCTAACTTCACACGTTATTCCTTAATAGAGAACGCTGTTAATAGAGTAGTCTCGGTCCGAAGAGAACTGCGACCATGCTTGGCTTGATGCGGTCGATACTGCTATGAAAGGACATAGCTGTGACTTGTAGTTCGGCATCATAGCAAAGCGTTGGCGACCACTGATAGGAGTACGAGACTCCTATACGCGCCTCGAGAACCGAACCCGAGATTGATACATCAGCGTTGTTAATACTCGTCGCATTATAGTTACTGTAGCTGGTTTGAAAGAGCACGGCGATCGCTTGGGCATTCACATTAGTCACGGTCACCGGACCAATCTCGTGCAATCGTTTCCAAGGCCCCCCGAAAAGATAATAGTGAGCTTCTATCTCAAGCGATAGACGTGAGAGCTGGCTGTTGGGAAAATCGATGAGCATCGCTCCTGCGTAACGCACGCTTATAGGCAAACTATCGAGATCCGAGACGAGGCCCACACTGAGAGGCAGGCCGCCGATCGCGTAACTTTTGTCCTCTCCAGCTTGATTCAGAATAATCGTGCCGTTCTCAACACCGCTTAGGATGCTAATCTGAGCAGCTTTCGCCGAGGCCGAGAGGAATAGGAGGATGAGTGTGATTGCTAGGATCCGCATACTATGGCAGTCCTCTCACGATTTCATCGATGTCAGTGTTTTCAGGATCGAGAGCTTTCGCTTTGGCAAGACTGGCTTTCGCTTCTTGCGTACGACCACTGTTGAGTTCGGCAAGGCCTTTGATGATTTGGGGACCCGCAATGTTCGGGTTCATCGCGATAGCTTGGTCGGCAAGCTCGATGGCGGATGCATTGTCGTTCTCATAGAGTGCCTGGGTACTTTTAAAAATGACGCGCATGATTCGGTTGATGACCTGAGTAGGATCCGATTCTGTGCTTTTAGTCGCCGGCTGTGACGGGTCTTGAGGTGTCACAGCTTTTTCAAGCTCGACTTTAATCTCATTGTCGGCGCTGTCGGTTCTCGGCACATAAAGAACAAAGGGCTTTGTGTCTGTTCCTTTAATCTCGAGCATGAGACCTTCGACCTTTGCCTTCTCCAGAGTAAGAGGTGTCTTGCCAAGGCTTTCTCGTTTAGGTGGACCACCCACCGGAAAAGTCAGTGACGCAACTTCCGCGGGTTGATCGCTCGATAAGGTCACAGACGGTGTTGTGCACCCGCCTAAAGCCGAGGCGAGAGAGAGGATCAGGGCTAGGATTCGCATGGACGATTCTCGCTATGATGTCGTTCCTCTCATTATTACAGATATGCATAAAGCCGAGGATAGAGCTCTATGAGCAATCTTTGCCGGTCTAATATCATCGACTCCATCGCGTTCTATAGTGTTGAATCTATTCCATAATTTTGATT
>JACMPP010000061.1 GCA_014377445.1 Oligoflexus sp. | reverse complement strand
GGAGAATGATTCCAATCGAGTGAGCCAGCCGATCGCCCTTCATCCCGTCATCATTCCTATCGAGTAAGAATCATCCAATTAATTGATATATCTAGCATAATTTATGATTTTTAAGATTTCTCTCTGTTCATGATCAATTATTCCGATAAAGGGGGGAACTCGAAAGCTCCAAACTCATACGACCTTAGGACGGTACACTATGCAAAAGCAGCCCAAAAATAAAAATCGGGATTGGACTAAAAGCCACAGAGTCATGCCGATCGCGACCTTGCTTTTGTCTACACTGGTCCTCGATCTTTCGTGTAGCCAGCGGCCGGTTCTTCTGAAAATCGACCATTCCGACGATTTGCTACCTGTAGGACCGCCTCCAAACGAGAGTGATGGCGATCCCCTACCACCTACACCGGTAACATCTGCCCCTATTCCAGCGGGCGGTATACCCGTTTCGATGCCCGTAACTCCCGTTTTGCCAATGCCGATGCCGGGGGTGCCCAAGTTTGTGGCCTGCACCGAGCAATCCGAAAAATGCCATCCGCACCAGATGATTCTTGCGGACTATTCTTTAGGCAAAATCATTTATGTTAATCTTGATGATCCAAAAAAAGACTGGGACCTCGATGTGCCAGGCGGCGCACGTGATATTCAGTTGATCGGTAACAACAGGGTGATGGTCGGTACGGTTGAGAACAGCGGCGGTCCATACGGATGGCACGAGGTTGATATCGCGACGGGCAAAATCGTCAAATCGGTAACTGGCGTAACCGCAGCCTTCCTGTCGGCTCAAAGGCTTGCCAATGGCAATACGCTTTTGATTGGCGACGGGCTTCTCGGCGGCAGTGGAGCCGTTGTGGTGGAAACGAATGATAAGAAAGAAGTTGTCAGCAAACGTCAATTTCCAGGCCAAAACTTCCGTACGGTTCGCCGCAGTCGCGATGGGCACTTCTTCATCGGCAACGGCAGCAACATGGTGGAATACTCGGCGGACGGCAAAGAAGTCTGGCAAGCCGATGTTGGCGCTCAGCCCGCTTACATGGCCCTTAAACTGCCAAGCGGAGAGCGCGTCGTGGCTAGCGGACATGGCGGTAAAATCTACACTTACGATGCAAAAACGGGTTTGAAAACCAAAACTGTTTCACTGCCGGATATCGACAGCACGCATTCGATGACAGCGTTTGCCTCGGCCTTCGCGATCATCCCCAACGGGAACTACGTGACCACCAACTGGTCCGGCGGCACGAAGACCCATGGCAACGACGGTCCCCAGGTCTCTGAGTATACACCTGATGGCAAACTGGTTTGGTCGTGGAAACAACAGGCCAGTCGTATTTCATCCATCTATGCGGTCCTGGTCCTCGATAACCTGGATCTGAGCAAAGCCCACGATGATACTGCAGGTCCTCTCGCACCTGTGCAGTCAGCCTATCCCTGATTCGAGCTCGATTTTATAAAGATGTCGCGAACCGGCCGAACCAATATTGAAAATCTGAGTCAGTTCCGTGGCTTCTTTTGCTGACTTAACTTTTTTGAAAACGGCCATTCTCATCTCCCTTTTAAACTCTAGCCCAACGACACAGTGAGCTGAACAATGAATGGATCGGACCTGTAGACTGAGAGAGTGGGAGTGGGAGTGAGAGCCTGAACTTGATCAGGATAAGGAGTTAAGCGTGTTCGGGGCAATGGGATTAGACATTTCTACCTGGCCGCACTCTGTTTCTCGAAGGAATCACATGCTTCGATATGGCATATTAAAATGGACTTTGTTGGATTACTTAGACTTGCGGCGCGTCTTCCGATCGGAACGCCATTTTTCAAGCTGCTCCCTTAGAACATCGATTCTTGTTTCATACATCATCGTTTGTTCTTCAAGTTCTTCCTGAAAGGTCTGGGACAGGTATTTCAGAAAGCTTCGCTTCTTGGACTTCTGGGTGAAATCCCAAACAGGCGCTTTTTTTGCATCCCGAATGCTTTTATTCACAGACTTCAGGTTCTTCTCCAAGCTCTCCCGCATGGCGACGATATCACCAATAGGTATGGTGAGAAAATCAATAGCGATCGCCCCTTTGCCATTGACTGCATGAAAAATCTTTTCAATCCGTTCCATATCACGCCATTCATAAGCGTTCTGAAGTTCATGCCAAAGGCTTTTCTCTTCGAGCGTCTGCTCGCGACCGCTGGTGGCATCAGGATGGAGCTGGCGTACCAAATCCTTATAAATCTTCTTTAGATAATCGTCCGTCTTATCTTCGGGCAGTTCACGCGAACCCCGCCTTGGATCTCGTCGGTCCGAACGATCTTCGTCTCGTTCTTCATTCAAATCTTCAAACAGCGATTGAAAGAAATCTTCGGGTTCACTCGCTTTCGTATGGGATTGTGTCTGCCTTCGGCTGTGACCGGCAACCTTCTTGCGCAGGGCATCGATCTCTTCAAATATCTTTCTCATCAAGTCGCCCAATTTGCCTTCAGCATGGGCCTTTGAGACGACCGTCGATGCCTCAAGATAAGTGACGCCGTAATGCATTCGATACTGTTCAATCGAATCGATCAGAAGTTGAAGATCATTGTAGGTCTTCTCAAGATCGATATGCTCCAGAAGTTCGGCATTAAATGCCTTTTGCCACCAGAGCGAAAAAGCCGGTTGATCCACTTCCAGATAATGGCGCATTTTTTCGTTGGCTTTGTTCAGCCCACTCAATTGGACTTTGTAAGCCTTGATATGAATCTTGCGGACCGAATCGGGATCGATATGAGGTTTCAGCTCGGAAGGACCGACCGACAGTTCGCGTATTATTCTCCGCTTTTTCATCGCATCCTTTTCATCTGACTCGTCCATCCTTACCCAACGGGGCAAAGCCTACGATCTCCTTGTCATATGACTTTCCAACCTCAGTTTTGTCAAGCCTTTGCTGCCATTTTCGGCCGACTGACTGGAATGTTCGGGTACCGGGAGCAATGAGAGAGTTGAAGGCAAAACTCCGAGAACTTAAGATGCGGCTCCGGTCGTCCTCGCCGAGGTCGGTCTGATTCAGCAGGGCAAATTTGAGAGGTTTACCGACCAGCTCCTGTCTCTCCAGAATCTCGGTAAGATGCAAACTGTCCTTCGATTTCGTCGTGATCAAAGGGTTTCTGCTGAAGGTGGAGCTTGAGCTCATAGCTGAGTTCATCACCCTTGGGGATATTGGCAATGCTGTTTGAAGCAGGCGGGCCAATCAGCCCATTCTTGCTCAAAACAAAGAATCCGATGACAGCAGCGATAACCAACGCGGCAGCCGCGATAATGATGGTCGACCTTTTCCTGTCGCAAATTCCTTTTTTCCAAGGTGAATTGAGTTCCAAATTATCAAGAGTCTACCGCGGACTTCCTAGTCTCGCGATGAAGGGATCGCATTGATTTTATGAAATTTCATCCGAACACTGGACTTCAAAACCTCTGCGTCAATACAGACGAAACCTCGCGGAGCCTACGGCCAAGCTGGAGCTTTGCTTATATTCTCATTTCGTTTGAGCCGATCTTGAGGTAGTTTCTCGGGACGATTACGGGCAAATGACATACACAAAGGGCGGCTTATGGGCAACGGAAGACTCCTTGGCGGCATGGAACGCCTCTTCTATCAGCAAAACACTGTCGGCTCGTCCAATCTCACGAGCATCCTCTTCTTCGAAGGGACTTTGGACCTTGAGAGCATTCCCGTAGCACTGGCCCGCGTGCAGAGGGCCTATCCCTTGCTCAGCGCCCGAATCGTTGCCGACCCTTTTCTCCGTTATGAAGTAGGGGATGGCGAACTCTCCTTTCAAATCATCAAACGCGCCGACGCCGAACATTGGCGGCTCTGCGCCAGGCAAGAGGTCAAGCGACATTACGGAGAGCGCAGGATCTTTGTCACCTTTCTCATCGGCCCTGAGTCCGGTGAAATCATTGTGGCCGCTGACCACACACTTGCCGACGCCAAATCCCTGTATGCCGTCTGCCAGGTGCTGATTGCGGGATTGAATGGCAAGACCACGCCTTTGGTTCCGGTCGGCAAGGCTTGGGAACAAAGGGTGACCCCGGGCTTTCGAGGCTTTCGGGGCATTTGGCGAACCATCATGTTCGTCTGGAAGCTTTTGCGCCGGACACCGAAGCAATCCCTGCGCTTTGGCCGCGATACGCAAAACGTAAATACTGTCTCCTACGGCTTTCACTTTGATCGCATGATGCTCACCCGTCTCAAAAAAGTGCTGGATCAAAACAAGTCCAATCTCAACTCGCTCTTTTGCGCCGCTTCGATGCTTGCCGCCTTTGACATCTATAGCGAAGAGGAAAGCGGAATTGCCTGCCTGAACGTCCCGGTGAGCGTCCGTGAGCAAATCGATCCGCCCGCGTCGCCCGTGGAAATGGGCATGTTTATCAGCGCGTTTCTGCAATGGCATGAACTCAGCGCCAAGACCGATATCTGGGATCTGTCCAGAAAGATTCTCCATACCACCCGCACAGGCGTGCAGGCTGGGGAAGCGGTCATCCTGGGCAAGCTCGTCGGCGCACCGAAACGCCCCAGCCCACCCAAGATAGACAAGGCGCGAAGACGCTTTGAGCATTCGATCACAGTCTCGAACCCTGGCAAGCTCGTATCGTTCGAGGATCTGCCGAACGCGAAGATCGTCGGCTATCGAAACCTCGGATCGTTGTGGACTCAGGAGAGCATCGTCGTTGTCGTCTTGGGTTACGGTGAAAATCTCTTTGTCGATGCTGAAATTTCGCTCGAGCGCCTGGGGCACATTCCCGATGCTGCCCAAAAGCTCGCCGAGGGGATTCGTCAGCGTGTTCTCAGTCTGATTGAAAAGCCTGTTTCCATTCCATCTTAATCGAGTACCCATGAGTCGGGAGCTTGCGATCGTCCTCGGTCCACGTGGGTCTACACTTACCGTTTAATATCTGGTCTTAAGACATTGATTGACTATCTCGATTCGCCCATAGGAGTGCTAACATGAGCCTGACCGATCTGTTTAAACCCTTCCGTTTGAAATCCCTCAAAATGAAAAACCGTTTTGTGATGGCGCCCATGACCCGCTCGTTTTCACCGAATGGTGTTCCGACCGACGATGTGGCCACCTACTATAGAAAAAGGGCTCAAGGCGACGTCGGCCTTATCCTGACGGAAGGCACAGTCATCGACCGTCCGTCTTCCTCCAGTGATGCCAATGTCCCTCGTTTCCATGGCGACCAGGCCCTAAACGGCTGGAAGAAAGTTGTGAATGAGGTCAAGGAAGCGGGTGGATGCATCGCCCCACAGATTTGGCACATGGGAGTGTCCGCCAACCATCACTCGGGTTGGATTCCCCCGGCTCCATTTGAAGGCCCATCCACCTTTTATGGGGTTGGCAAAGAAAATGGTCGAGCGATGACCGAAAGCGATATTGCCGACACGATCGCGGCCTTTGCCCGGGCTGCTGCGGATGCCAAACGCCTCGGCTTCGATGCCGTCGAAATTCATGGCGCTCATGGCTACCTCGTCGACCAGTTCTTCTGGTCGGTGACCAACAATCGCAGCGACATTTATGGTGGCAAGACTTTAGCCGAACGCAGCCGCTTTGCGGTTGAAGTGGTCAAGGCTGTGCGCGCTGCTGTCGGCGAAGATTTCGCGCTTCTCCTTCGCCTGTCCCAATGGAAGCCTTCGGAATATACGGGCCAGCTCGCGGCCACACCGAAGGAAATGGAAGACTGGCTTCAGCCTTTGGCCGAGGCCGGTGTGGATCTCTTTCACTGCTCGCAAAGACGTTTCTGCGACCCTGAGTTTGAAGGCTCGGACCTCAATTTCGCCGGCTGGGCCAAGAAACTCACAGGCAAGGCCACGATCACCGTGGGCTCAGTTGGATTGTCGGGAGAATTCCTCAAGGCCTTTGCAGGCGAAGCCTCCACACCCGCATCCATCGACGAACTCGTCACCCGCTTCGACAAAGGGGAATTTGATCTCGTCGCAGTTGGGCGCGCGCTCCTCACCGATCCGGAATGGATACAAAAAATTGCCGATGGCCGACAGGGCGATCTCAAAGGATTTCAAAAATCCGATCTTGCAAAACTGAACTAGGCTCAAAGAACGGACACAACTGAGATGGCTTTAAAAGCAACTATATTCAAGCTGGATTTGACCGTATCCGACATCACGCGCGGCTACTACGAAGACCATGCCCTGACGATCGCGCGGCATCCTTCGGAAACGGATCTTCGCATGCTCGTCCGGCTCGCGGTCTTCGCGCTGAATGCGCATGAGAATCTGGCTTTTACCAAGGGCCTGAGCACCACCGATGAGCCGGATCTTTGGCAAAAGAGTCTGACGGGCGAAATCGAACACTGGATCGATCTCGGTCAGCCAATCGACAAACGCATCCGGCAGTCCTGCGGGAAAGCCACCAAAGTCTCGATCTACACCTATCAAAAAAATACAGTGAACATGTGGTACGAAACTGTGAAGGAGACGGCCGAACGTTTTAAAAACTTAAGCGTCGTCCATCTTGCGCTTTCAGATGAAAATCTGGTTGCCCGACTGATCGATCGTACGATGAAACTCAACTGCGTGATTGAAGATGATCAGATGCAGCTTAGCAACGACAGCGATACGCTGACGATACAAATGAATGTGGTCAAGGCAGCCGACCTCTCGAAAGGAGGCTGGTAGTCAGCTTGAGTAGGCCTCGACCCCAAGAAGCTTATCCAGACGCTCAAACGCCAAGCCCCGAGCCCTTATTGCTTCGATGAGCAAGGGCAGGGTCTTAAGCGTCGCCGCCCTTTCCTCAGATCCGCCGAGTCCGCCGCCGTCATGCAGCAGGACGATACTTCCGCTTGCGAGATCATGAATGATCGATTGAAGTATCCGATCGCTGCTCTTTCGCACACTATCAAAACCACGCGCCTGCCAGCCTATGCAATCGAGCTTTCGATCGCGCAATACATCAGCCAGCAATGGGGTTCGAATGCCTTGAGGCGCCCGAAACAAACGGCAGTGCCGCCCAATCGCTTTGTGCATGACAAGGTCAAAGGCATCGAGGTCACGATGAAACGCTTTTCGAAGGCTGAAATGAAAATTGAAACCGTGATGATAGGAATGGTTGCCGACCACATGCCCGCGGGCCACGATCTCGCGCACGAGGTCGGGATATTGCGCAACCCGGGATCCCACAACAAAGAATGCGGCTCTTATCCCCTCCCTGTCCAGATAGTCGAGAATCTGTGGAGTATAGCGGGGATCAGGGCCGTCATCAAAAGTCAGAGCCACGCGGCCTGATGCGTTTTGCCCAGAGCTGAAAGTCGGGATATAAAAGTTCGAACGTGGATGGAGGACAGGAATTGTCAGCGCGATAAATGAGACGGTCAGAATCACAAAATCGGCCAAAAGCGCAGGATATACGGGCCATACGATCCAGCACAAGAGACAGAGGAGCAACGCAAATATTTTGGGAAGAAAGGTTTTTTTCATCGACTTGCCTTAGCTGATCTACTCTCTGTATAGCGCAATTCCCACCCGGAGGCCACGAGTCAATTCGCCAAGCTTCAGGACGGCAAAGTCAACAGGAGCCTTTCTTCGAGAAAAGAACACTCGAAAGGGTTGTGAAGCTGTTATTGTCTAAGTTTATCCATTGAGATAAAGTACGCTTCAATGATTATGCAGAAAACCAAGGCCAACGGCCTCTGCTCAAGGCATGGGTATGTATGAGTGACTCTCTTAGTCTTAAAATCAGACCGACTGTTGCGCTTGCAAAAAAGTCACCTTTGATCGTTGTTCCCGTGTTCAACCACGCGGCAACACTTTCGATGGTTCTGCATGACCTGAATCTTTTAGCTTATCCCCTTCTCGTCGTGAACGATGGCAGCACGGACGGCATCGCCGCCGCTCTCGAACAGTTTCCTGGCGTCGACGTGATTCATCATAGCCAAAACCTAGGCAAAGGCGCGGCGATCGCAACTGCGATGCGTTTTGCAGCCGAAAAAGGCTACTGCGCGATTTTGACTTTTGACGCGGATGGGCAACACCTGGCGCGTGACGTCCCAGCTCTTATTGCCGCTCACGAAGAGGATCCGGAAGCTTTGATTATCGGGGCTCGAGATTTTGACAGTGCTGAGAGTGGGGATATTCCCGGCAGTTCAAAGTTTGGACGCAGCTTTTCCAACTTTTGGATCTGGGTCGAATCCGGCCGTTGGTTGGGTGACACTCAAACGGGCCTGCGCGTTTATCCGGTCGATCTTGATTGGTTGAAAAGCATTTCCGGATATCGCTATTCTTTTGAAGTGGAAGCCATCACTCGACTCATTTGGCAGGGCCGGCCGACTCGTTGCATTCCCGTATCGACCTACTATCCGTCCCGCACCAAACGCATTTCTCACTTTCATGCCATCTACGATAACTTCTGGATTACGAAGACTCACACCCGTCTGATTATTCTCGGCCTCTTGAGATTGCTTGGACTCTATCGACCGGTAAAGGCAACCCTTGCCTATCGCCCGGAAGTGCGTGGGATCGGATTTGCCGGGAAAGTGATTCGATGCTTCGGATCACCCTTCGCCTACTCCCTCATGATCTTTCCCGTGCTAAGCAGTTACGTTAACCGGAGCTACGAACGTCGGGCACTCTCGAGCTTTTACCAGCATTCGCGTCCTAGCTGGGGGCCCTTTCGAAGACAGATCGCAATTTTGCAAAACTATGCGCAGTTTGCGGCCAGCATCATCGATCGCACCAATCCTCATGGCCATAGTCTGGTCGAATCAAAGGCGGCAAAAATCGTTGACAGCAATCAGCCGATGACCAAGGCGATACCGAAAGGCGCCATACTCCTGGGCGCGCATTACGGTGATTGGGCCCTGATTGCTAATCGGATCAAACCCTTTCTAACGGGCACGCTCGGCCTGGTTGCCGATCCAGCCGTGACCCCTAAGTTTTTCGCCGAGCTGGAATCCCGACTCAAGGGTAAACTGATGGTCATCAATTCCAATCAGGACGCCTTGGGTTTTGCTCTGAGTGTGAAGGAAGTTCTCGATGACGACGGCAATGTTGCCTTCCTCGCCGATCGCGCGAAACGGGATTCAGGCGACACCCTGAGCTGTTCTTTTTTCGGCGAAAACTGTGAATGGCCGAAAGCTCCCTTTGCACTTGCCGCCCGACTGCAGGTCCCCGTCATCTTTCTCAGCGCGACCAAAAAAGGTTTGCGCCCTTCGGATGCCTATAAGGTTGAGTTTCAGGAACTCTGCAGTGGCGAACGCCGGATACGCGATATCGATCTTTTAAAGCTCTACGTCAAGGCTCTGGAATCCCGAGTGAATCTTGCGCCTCAACATTGGTTTAACTTTTTCCCGTTTTGGTGACCCGACTTTATGCCGACATCATTGACCTTGAATTTGAAAAACCAATTGCGACTCGAAGATCTTCTGGCCTACGCCACGGGACGAATCGAGACCGTGTCCTTAAGCTCTGATCCGGTCTTTAGAACCTGGATCGACAAAAATCATGCCTTTTTGCAGGCGAAAGTTGAGGACGGTTGGCCGATCTACGGAGCATCGACCGGCTTTGGGTCGTCGTCAGCCTCGCGCATGGCTCTCTCGGAAACGGGTGATCTTCAGAAAAATCTTTTCCGCTATCACGGCTGTGGTGTCGGTCCTTCGTTTCAGGAAGCCGAACTCGCGGCCATAGTTCTCGTGCGGACGAATTGTCTCACACAGGGCTGCTCGGGTATCAGCTTCGAATTGATGGAACGCCTCGAACTTCTTTTGCAGCATCGTATATTCCCCCTGATACCGGTGCGTGGCTCCGTTGGGGCCAGCGGTGATCTCACACCGCTATCCTATATCGCGGCAGCCCTGGCCGGCGAACGCGAGGTTCTTTGGCAAGGCCGGGTGATGAAGGCGGAGACGGTCTGGGCCGAACTCGGACTGAAACCCTATACATTCAAATCGCGCGAAGCCCTTTCTATAATGAACGGCACCTCGGTGATGGCGGCGATCGCCGGTCTCTCCTGGCTAAGACTCGAGCGTCTCTACGAACGGACCGCTCTTGCGACCGCGGCCATGGTCGAGCTTTGGCAAGGTCCCTGCGCGCCTTTTTTCCCCGAACTTCATGCTGTGAAACCCCATCGGGGTCAGGGCGAAGCGGGGGCTAAAATCCTGTCCTATCTTTTTGAAGCGCGGGAGCGTTTGCAAAAAAGAGATCCCCTCACGCAGAAGGCCTCGATCGAAGGGGCTGTGCAGGATCCCTATTCCATCCGCTGTGTGCCCCAAATACTGGGCGCTTTCAAGGACGCTCTCAACGTATCGCGGGAGTGGATCGAAACAGAAATCAATTCCGTGAATGACAATCCTGTGTTTCTCCACGAAGAGGAACTGGTCTTGAACGGTGGGCATTTCCTCGGCCAACACATGACCCTCGCCTGCGATATGCTCAAGGCGTCCGCGGCCAACGTTGTGAACCTCCTCGATCGCCAGATGGCCCTCCTGATGGAATCCAAGAGCCGCCTGCCGGATAACCTCGTAAGCCCGAGCGTGCCCTCCCATCTTCATCATGGCTTCAAGGCGATGCAGATCACCATGAGTGCCATCGCATCGGAAATGGCGAAGATGGCAATGCCGATGAGTGTCTTCTCCAGACCGACGGAAGCCTCAAATCAGGACGTGGTGAGCATGGGAACCACCGCCGCGCGCGATCTCCTGCAGATGAGCGAACTGGCGATGGATGCTATGAGCATTCACCTGATGGCCATTCAACAATCCTTCTACATCCTCGATGAACAAGGCTTAATGCCTCGCTTGAATCCCTGCCTCGCCGAGGTTTTTGCAGGCATCGCGGAGCAATTCCCCATGCTGAAGGAAGATCGAGCCCTGGATACCAATATTATGACGCTCAGGACCCATCTCTTTGAGGGTCTAGCATGATTTTCAGCGCAAAAGCTCCGGTTCGTATCCCCTTCCATGACATCGATGTCATGCACATTGCTTGGCATGGCCACTATCTGAAGTATTTTGAAATCGCCCGTACCGCCCTGATGCAACAGCTAGAACTCGATTGGCCCGCACTCAAGGCGCAGGGTATCGCGATGCCTGTCGTCGACTCGCAAGCCCAATACCGAAAGCCCATCGTCTATGATCAGGAGATCATCGTCGAAGCATCGATTGATGAGGTTGACTATCCCGAACTCATTATCAACTACAGGATCCTGAGCTCGAATCCTTCCGGGGATCTCCTTGCAACAGGACGAACGCGTCAGGTCTATATGAATATTGGCGAGCAGAACACCCACTTCGTCGTTCCTGATTTTGTGAAGAGTCGCTTTCAAGCTGCCATCGAAAGAGAAACGGGTCGACATGAGGCTTATTAAAATCTGTTCAGTTTTCCTCCTAGTCCCATTGAGTCTTTGCCTGTCCCTCATGGCCAGGGCGGAAGCTCTAACGGTCGAGGCGATCAAAAAACATTACCGGGGCATCGATCAGATGCAAGGTGAGGCGGAGCAGGTCAAGACCTCGCCTCTCCTCCTTCGCCCCTTGAAATCCAATGTTTCCCTCCGCTTCGATAAAGGGCTTCTGACCTGGCAGGTCGAAGGGCAGGAGGCCTGGCAGATTCGTTTTGGTGGCGATGGCAAACCCGTATTTCTCAACGGGGGCAAAACCCTCGCTCAAATTCCCGCCAATGCCCGGGATAAGCTCGATCGAACGGTGGGCCTCGTGCGCAACATACTCACCATGGACCCCAAACTGGAAGAGGACTTTAATCTGAAACTCGACAAAGAGTTTCTGACAATCGTGCCCAAAAGCGAAAAGAGCGGCGTCTTCTTCAAATCCATCGGCATTCAGTTCAAACCCAATGCCGATCTCCAAAGCATCAGCTTCAAGACGGCAGAGGACGAAACCAAACTCGTCTTCAAAAGCATCAAGATTAAACGTCTATGATGAAAAACCATCAGTCCTTCGTCATTCGCTGCCTCATCGCTGTGATCGTGACGATTGCACTGGGACTTTATGCCTGGAATCATCTAAGGATTGAGCAGGACGTGGTTGCATCGATTGAGAAAAGCCGGCCTGAAGAGGCGGCGATTTTTCATAAGCTGCAGGGTTCCGGCTTCTTTCAAAACCAGATTTTCATACGAATGAAGAATGATGACCCTGGCCTTTACCAGGAGTTGTTGAAGAAACTGGGCGATACGGGCTATCAACTGACAAGCCCCTTTGAACCCAAGATCGAGAACCCGCGCGAACTCTATGCCCTTATCCCCTTCCTTCCCGAAGAAGTCTTAACGCGGCTCCTGAGCGACGCGCATCAGGAGGAGACACTGAAGGAGTTGCGCTCGCTCATCGCGGCGCCGGGCGGCATTGGAATGGTCAAGCTCCTGAAGGACGACCCTCTGCTTCTTTCCATGGAGATTCCGAGGCTGATACAGGACCAGGGGACGGTGAGCCAACCGCCGCTCATCGCCAAGCGAGACGGCGACATCGACTGGGAAAAAACCCGTGATCTCTATGCCTTCATTCAATCTCATGATAAAGACCTGAGTTTTCTCGGAGGCGACTTCTTTGCCTTGGAAAACTACGATGCCGTGCATCACGACATCATGATCTGCAGTATCCTTTCGCTCGTCTTAAGCCTCATCGTCTTTCGCTATTTTTGCAAGCAATGGAGCCTGCTGGCTTTCCTTATCTGCGGAACAGCCGTTTCCTCAGTGATCGGCCTCCTCGTCGCGGAAACAGTCGATGGCGCACTCTACGGTTTGGTACTCGCCTTTACGTCGACCTTTGTCTCCTTCAATAATGAGACTCTGGTGCATCTCGCCGGCCTTGATCTCAAACATCGTGACCAACGGCCTTTAGTCGGCATCTTCTCCGCTCTTGGCACAACGGTGATCGGCTTTCTCGTTCTGCTCTTCAGTTCTTCGCACATGACCCGACAACTGGCTTTGCTCTCGCTGGGATCGTTGGTCGGATTTATCCTTTTTCTCCTCCTCTTTATGGATCAGCTTAAGGAGTTGCAATTTCGTTCCGTGAATCTTCCTCAATGGGTCTGGAACCGTAGAGCGCTTGGTCTTGGCTTCACTCTGGTTTTCGCCCTTATCTGCATCCTCCCGAAGCCCGATTACAAAACCAATCTCGAAGAATTTCGTTTTGCCACCCCCTATCTCGAGGCGCAGACCGAGATCTTCTCCAAGACCGTGAGCTCCTTTTCCTTTGAGACTATGCATGCCGTCCCTTTGAAGCCCGGTGAAGATCCAGCCATCGCCTACAGGCTGTATCGGGAACAAAAACGGATCGCGGAGGATGTGTTTCATCCTCTGAACTGGTACAGGGACCAAACGGAGCAAGACCTACGTCTAGCCCAATATCGGAACGCCTTTTCAGAACGATTGAAACGGCTTCAAATAGCCTTTCAAAACGAAGGCATTCGTATCGAGTGGGACCTGCAGGCAGGAGCCTGGATCAAATCTGTGAATGCAGTAAGCTACCTCGCCCTTTGGGAAAAGATCTGGCCCCTCCCCTGGTATTCTACAAGCAAGGGGCAGTACCTGCTGATTTTTGCCGCGCCTGGACCGTCGATTGACGGCGCGATCCCCATGCACCCCAAAGCGTTTTATGAATTCGTCTTGAGCGATCTCACCCGTAACCTCGGCACGCTTTTCCTCGTGGGATTGCTGGCGATGCTCCTTTATCTCGTCCCCTGGCAAAAGCGCTGGGATAAAATCGCGCTCATCTTCCTGCCGCTCCTGATCGCAACGCTCGGCCTGCAAATTTTCTTTCACCTGACCCATCGCAATATCACGATCGTTCACATCATGGGTCTGGCTCTGGTGATCTCCGTAGCCCTCGACTATGCCTCGATCCTCGTCTCGACCGATCATGATCCGAGAGATCAGGGTAAAGTCGTGCTGACCGGCGGCCTCACCCTCGTTTCCTTCGGCAGCCTTTTGCTCGCGCAGCACCCCGTGTTGAAAGAACTTGCCATCGTGGTATTCATAGGAACTCTCGTCGCTTTTGTGATGGCACTCTTCACAAGGATGCCGGCGAACCCCGATCGGAGCGATTCATGAAAATTTGGAATGTCGCCCTTGGATGCCTTGTCACAACTCTTTTGTCGGGCTGCGTCACTGATCCCGAGCCAGAGCCTCTACCCGACGTCTATCACTTTCCCGAGTCTTTCTTTGTCGAGCAGAAGCTGACTGTCGAAACACCGACCGGCACCAAGCATATGGTGGGTCAACTCGAAAAACGACACAACAATCTCAAACTCGTTCTTACCGATGTCTTGACTGGCATCGTTCTCACGCAGGTCGAACTCAGCCAGGGTCAGAAGCCCAAGGTCCTTTATCTGGCTCCTGTCCTCCTCGATAAAAAGTTTCCAGGCGAAAAAATATCCGAGGCCATTCAATATCTCTATGAGTCGAAAGCCGTGCCGCTTCTCAATAAAATTTATTCCGTACAGGATCCCGAACAACGCTGGGTCTACAAATGGCAGAAACTTCGTGGCGAAGAACCCTGCCAGTTCCCCGAAGATATCAGCCTGAGTTTTAAGGACGAGCGCTTTAACGTCATGATCTCTCTGAAAGACCTGGACTGCTCTTTAAAGGATGGCCCGGAATGAGTGCTTTTGTTCTGAGCTGGCATGACTTCTGGACCCGGGCGGCCCTCCTTGCCGATCGTCTCAAAGGCGATTCCAAAAGCAGCAGGATAGAGTCAAAGACCAAGCTTTGGATTCCCAGCCTCGATGCCCAGCAAGGCCTCTTTCTTTTTGCGGCAGCCCTTCACCTGGGGCTCGATCCGGTTTTTGACGAGAAGTCCTCGCTGGATCTGGACGCGACTTACCTTCAAAGCTCTCCCGAACTCTGGCAGGCATTTGCCAAAGAACAGGGTCTGCCACTCGATAATTCTCAATTCATGCTCTCCGCGGATCAGGGTATCCCGGTCGGCCTACTCGAAGCGATAGAGCAACGCGATTACTATTTTAGTAGTTCAGGGAGTACGGCCAAGGCCAAAACCCTTTGTAAATCGGCTGAAGGACTCCTTCGGGAGTCAAAGGTCCTGCAAAATCTCTATGGGCTTCAGGCACATTCAAAAATCGTCGCACTGGTCAGGCCGTTTCATATCTACGGATTTCTGCATAGTGTCCTGCTGCCTCTCACGTCAGCCGGGAGCGCAGTCTACTGGTCGACCCAACTGAGCCTCCCCAGCGAAGAGAATGGTTTCCCAGCGCACACGGATCTGACGATCACCGTGCCGGCCCATTGGTCGGTCCTCACTCATCTCTGGTCCGATCACCGAACGCCCACCGTCGTGAGTTCGGGGGCATTCTTCGGCAAAGAGCGCGCGGCTGAACTCTTCAAGCATAAAGAAAGTTTTGATCGCTACTTTGAGATTCTTGGCAGCACGGAAACGGGAGGCATCGGCTATCGACGAGTTGACCATGAGGGTTATGCCTTCACTCTATTTGAAGGCATTCGAGTCGAGGCAAGAACGGATGGAGGCGGCGGAAGCCTGATTTATTCGCCCTTCTTGATTCCCGAGTCGTCCATTCATTCCCCGGATCGTTTTGAACAACTTGCCGATCAAAGGGTTTTGCATCTTGGACGAGCCGATCGGGTCTTTAAGTATGCGGGACTCCGTTATACGCTAGGTGAGCTTGAGGACATGATGTCGAAGGCTTGCGATGGCGCTTCCGTCGTCTGCGCCTTTGAAGAGAACTCGAATTCTCCGCAGGGAGGTTTGCTGAGATCGTGGATCGAGACAAGGACTTTGTCAGCCGTTGATCTCATTCCTCTGCGCAAAAAATATCAAAGCTTTGGCAATCGACCTTTTCCTTCTGCACTTTATTTCGTTCCAGAATTTCCCCGGGATGCGCAGGGCAAAGTGTCCCTTCTCGAATTGAAGCGACTGATCTAGACCAATGAATAGCGGACATCGCCCATCGAATAGAATACACCCTGACCCGAAAGCGACCAGCGCGCTTCGCCTTCCCGATTCAACGTGAGTTCAAGATCGACATACGTTTCAGGCTGCAGGATCGCCCGAAACTTGGCACGCTTTACCGCGATGCTTTGCACGGGTTGATTGAAGTGTTCACGCAAAAGATCAAAAACGAGATCGATCTGAGCCACGGCGGGAAAAATCGGACGGTGCGGAAAATGGCCGTCAAAGGCCTTGTGATTGGCCTTGATGTGACACCGTTTTTTTAGGGTTTTAAGCTCCATGTTCATCCTTATTACGGTTCCAGGTCAGAGCTAAACTTGATTTTTGAAAAGACTGATATTTAGCAATAAAGTCCTTCTTCCAAGCCTCGGCGTCCTGCCCCAGAAGGTCTTCGCTGGGGGGAAAGAGGTGGGCCTCCAGGACAACCTCTCCGCCACTTCGCGGAAAAAAAGCGGCCCGATTCAAAAAAGGTTGGTTACACGTGAAGAAGATATATCCCGGCGCGATTCCCAACTCCTCAGCCAGGCGAAAAGGGCCTTTTTTGAGCGTTGAAAGTTGTCCCGTCTCACTCCTGGTCCCTTCTGGAAACAGCGCGACCTCTTCCCCGGCGCCGAGGGATTTCTCCAACTCTTCAAAGGCCCGCACACCATCAAGGGGACGTTTGACATCTAGAGGAATATAGCCTGCGGCCTGAATAGTTGGTCTCAGCAATGGGTTCATCGCAAACTTGGAGTTCACTAGAGTTTGGATTCCCGGCATAAATCCAAAGAGCAAAACGATATCGAACATCGAGAGATGATTGGCGATCATCAGGGGACTTCGTCGATCGCCCCGATGATCGATCACCTTCATCGTGGCAAAGCCTGTCACGCGGCAGTGCCAGCGGATGAAGGTAAACCCCTTCTGCACGATAGTTCTCACCCAGGGTCGACATTTGAGGCGCCAGGACTTAGGCAGGAGCGAGACCGGGACGGCAACCGGAAGAAAGAGAACACACATCAAACCAAAAACAGCAAAACTGTAGAGATAGAGTGCAACGCGTGCAGCATAGCGAAAGCGATTCATAATATATTCCGCCGTGCGAGAGCCACGTAGGCGACGGATAGGACGAAAAGACTTGCGAGAAGAATATACGAATAGAAACTCGCATAGAGGATCCAGACCTGCAAAGGGAATGCAAAAAGGAAGACGCCAAGGACCGCGGTATTGATGGACAAACCGACGATCCAGATCCATTTCGCCCGATGAAGATGACTCAGCATAACCTTATCTTCGCCAATACGATTGCGGAGCGGACCGATCATGGGATTGCTTTTTGGATCTTTGGCAGCGGCAAAGAGCAGAAGCATACTGCCCGACATGATAAAGGGATAAAGGCGGACGACGTTCTGCACACCGGTCCACACCACGCTTCCAACGAGCAGGAGAAGACCCACGATTCCTGCGACCTGAAATCGGCGCGGAAGCTTCAGCCGATACAATAAATCGAGGATCAGTAGACCCCCGAGATTGAGGGCGATAGCCATGAAATAGGGGCTGTCGCGCAGGAGGAAAATCACGGCAGGATAGAGCAGGGTGAGCGAAGGCAATATCTTTCTCAAGAGTTTGCCGACGCCGCTGAGACCGCTGAGGCCGAAGCATAGTGATCGATGAGACTATAGATATCCCCAAGAGTGGTTAACTTTTGAATCTCCTGATTGGTCGGCTTGATTCGAAACTCTTTTTGAAAGCGAATCACCATATCGATAGCATCGAGACTATCGAGGCCAAGGTCTTCGAAGAGTCTTTGGTCCTCAGAGAGATTGTCTTCCTTGAGCTCAAAGAGCTCGACAAAAATGGCATTGACGCGATCTTTCAATGACGTTGTTTCAAACAGGTTCGATTCCTTCGCTTTCTCTTTTTCTATCGTCATGCTTTCTATCACCATGAGCCATATCCTTCCGCTTTTCGCAGCACAAGCGAGGCATTAACGCCTCCAAAAGCAAAACTGTTTTTAAGTATATAATGCACTTTCTGTGGCTTCTTCTCACCCATCACATGGCGAATTCCGCCGTCCTCTGGAGAAACCTTTTGAAGATTCAGAGTTGGGTAGACCGCCTGATCGGCAAACATCCCGATACAGGCTGCGAGCTCCAGGACCCCCGCCGCACCCATCAGATGACCAATATGACCTTTCATTGAACTCACTGTTGGCCCATCGCCAAAGATCTTGCCGATAGCCAAAGATTCCGCGCGATCGCCGGCCTGAGTGCCTGCCGCATGAGCATTGACGTAATCGATATCCTGAGGACTCAAGCGAGCATTCTCAAGAGCTCCCTTCATGCAGTTGACGAGACCTTCTACCGAGGGATTGGTCATATGGCTCGCATCGTTGTTCGTGTAGAATCCTACGATCTCTGCATATATCGTTGCCGATCTTGCCATCGCACTATCAAAGGTCTCGAGGACAAAGGTCCCTGCGCCCTCACCGACCACGATTCCATCCCGATTCTCATCAAAAGGCTTGGCTGCCTTCTTGGGTTCATGATGCGAGTTGGTCGATGTCGCATTGAGGACATCAAAGATCGCGGCGACCGTAGGCGAAAGCTCTTCCGCTCCACCACAGACGATTCGATCCACCACCCCAAGCTGCAGGGCTTCATAGCCGTAACCAATCGCCTGCGTACTCGAGGCACAGGCCACACAGCTGGCGATGATGCGCCCGGGAATGCCAAAGCTGATCGCGATATTCGCGGCACAGGTGTGGGGCATGATTTTCAGAAAAGTCGTGGAACCCACGCCATCAATCAACACCCCGGAATTTTGATAGCCACGAAAATAATCCTCGATCGTGCTCGTCCCGCCGAAGGATGAGCCATAGGATATGCCGGTGCGCTCAGTTTTCAGCATCGCCTCACTCAACTGGGCGTCTTCGATTGCCTGCTCGGTCGCAGCCTTGGCCATCATCGCGATTCGGCTCATCGAACGTCTGAGCTTCCGGTCGATGCTGGTCTCTTGGAAATTGCTGCAACGGGATGCAACGCGCGTCCTGATCCCGATCTTCTTATCTTCCCACTCCTCAACGTAAGTCGCACTGCACTCATTGTTGCGATAGGCTTTCAACAGGTCCGGAAAAGACATCCCCAAAGGACTGACAACTCCGATACCCGTAATGACGATCCGGGGACGAATCACGTATAGAGCCCCCCGTTGACCTGGATCACAGTCCCGTTGATATAAGAGGCATCGTCGGAGGCCAAAAAGAGAACCACCTTCGCCACTTCATCCGCTTTGCCTAGCCGCCCAATAGGGATGAGGGGCAAAACGTCCTTTAATTGCAGGCCTTCCGTCATATCCGTTTCGATGAGCCCGGGACTCACGGCGTTGACGAGAATGCCTTTGCGTGCAACTTCCTTGGCCAGTGACTTGCTGGCCGCAATCAAAGCCCCCTTGGCAGCGGCATAGTTCGATTGCCCGCGCTGCCCCGCCTCGCCCGAAATACTCCCCATTACAATGATGCGCCCCGAGCGCTGTTGAATCATGTGCGGCAGAAGCGCTTTATTGATATAGAAGAATGAGTTTAGGCTAGCCTGAATCACATCGCTCCACTGATCTTCTTCCAGAAAATAAAAGGCCTGATCGGCCGTCGATGCTGCGTTGTGAACGACAACATCGTAGCCTTCCTGCTCAGCGGTCAGCTCTTCCATCAAAGACAGTATCGAGGCCTTGTCGTTGAGATTCAAAGGCACGGTTTTGAGCCAAGGGCCGCCGCCCAGCTCTTCGATGAGCTCGAGGGCTTTGTCGCGATTTTTATTGTACGTAAAGGTCACATGATATTGCCCTGAACGATGAAAAGCCCGGACCATTGCGGCTCCGATGCCTCGACTTCCTCCGGTGATCAGTACCTTCTTAATAAAAAACTCCTTTTCTAAGCATCCAGCAAAAAAGTCAGTTCCCCATGAGCAATAACCTGACCGCGATGGACGACATCGCAACGGCTTTGACCGAGAGGTGAGGATTCGACTTCGAAGACGACTTGAAATAATAGCTCGTCTTCGGCCTGAAGTTCAACTCCTTCAACTGTCGAAAATTCACGGACACTGACGAGATAGCCTTTCGGTGAGACGGCATGAGCCCCCTGCCGAGAATATTGATAGAGCGCGGCAGACGCTTGGGCGGCTAACTCGATGAGCCAGTGCCTCTCGAATCCCGCCTCTGAAAAATACACAGCACCGGCTCGCAGACGAGCCCTCACTTCCCCTTGAATAGAGCCCGTATCGACCCAGTTGATCCGGTCGATTAAGTGCATGGGACCACGATGAGGGATGAGAGTGGCAACATCGAGGTCGCGAACAATTGCATTCATTTCAGCTCCTGCCACGCACTGCGCAGCTCGAGCCCAAAGCTGTTGCGAAGACTCCGTTTCGGCTCCGGCTTACCCTCCTTCAACAGCCAGGCGATGGAACCCTGAGCTTGATCCTCATCATAGGAGGCCCAGGCAGAACCAGCATCCTCGCCGTCCCAACCGAGCTCAAAACGATCGTAAGTCTGATCGATCGCCTGCAGGGAATAGCGCGAACGGAAGTCCTGCAGCGCTGAAAGCACGAGCAGTTCCGCCTTGGCGTTTTCGTTCCTGGGATCCGCATCGCTCCATTCGTGAGCATGGATGATAACCGCTGCGCTGTCCAAACCTGCGGAAATACGCCGGGACGCGAGGTGAAGAGCTAGATCCTGAGACTCGTACCCCCCGGACAGAGCAAATCCGGGCTGCTGGGAATGCTGGTGGATACAAAGATAAGCGATTGCCGCATTCAGAACGGAATGTTGAAAATCCTTTGGCGAGATCGGCAGGGAGTTGGCATCGATCTCCTGCGTAACCCGCAGCATCGCTGAGACTTCGCCATAAGCGCTCGTAAAATAAATGGGTGCCCCAGCCGCCTTCAGATCTTCAAACAGGGTGGGATCATTCTCCACAGCTTTAACAAAAACCGCTATCACCGATTTTTGCAAGGCGGTCATGCGTCGCCACAGTGGAATCGATTTCAAGGCGGGATGGTCGGCCTCTTTGAGTTCAGCCGAAAGCGCAGCTTGCAAAAAGACGCCATTCATAGACTGCCTCTTTGCAAAACAATGCTTATGTTTGACCCGCCGAAGCCAAAGGAATTTTTCAGCGCGTACGCGTTTTGGAAGGCGGATGAGTGGTTCGCTTCAAGCATTAAAGAGCTAATGAGGAGTTCCAGGGCTCCGCTGGCTCCCAAAGTATGTCCGGTGTAACGCTTGGTCGGATGGACCAGCGAAGTATCACCAAAAATCTGGCCGATAGCGAGAGCCTCCCCTGCATCATTGGCAAGCGTCGCCGTACCGTGGGGATTGATATAGGAGATTTCGTGAGGCTCCAGCCCGGCTTGGACCAGGGCCATTTCCATACAGCGCTGCATTCCCACACCTTCAGGAGCAGGCTGAGTCATGTGGTGGCCTTCGGTCAGGGCCGCGTAGGAGCGAACTCTGGTTCCGATGGATGGGTCTTCTTCCTTCTCAAGGACCATGGCAACGATGGCTTCGCTAAGATTGATACCGGCACGAGCCTCGCTGAAGGGTTGGCAGTAATTCGGATCGAGGAGCTGGAGAGCGTCGAAGCCATGAAGCGTCACGGAATTGAGCACATCGACACCCAACACAATCGCCGCGTCGACCCAGCCCATTCGTACCGAGTCATGAGCCATCACGAAGGCCTGCGCGGACGCCGCGCAGGAGGAACTGAAAGTGTAAACCGGTCCACGAATGGCAAACTCGCTGGCCAGCTTGCGACCCACCCAAGCCTGCTGCATATCCGCTTTCAAAAGCGAATTCAAAGCCCGTCCGCTATTTTTAAGCTCACGGGTAACATCGAAGAAACCGCTGATCCCACAGGTCGTCGTACCGATGAACAATCCAAGTCTTGACGAAGGATAACGTTGAAATACCTCTGATTTCTCCTTGAGCCGCGCGAATACCGCCTGACAACCCTGAAGGAGTAGGGAATCAGAATCGCTCGGATCCCTGATCGGGATGCCCAAATCATTCCAAGGGATTTCTCCAAGTGGACTGTTGATTCGGTCAGAAAATCGATGCGTGAAACTCAACCCCCTTCGCTCTGCGGCCAGATTCGCCCGCAGTTCTTCAGTGCTGCATCCGAAACTCGATGCAAGGGCCGCTGAGGTGATAGCGATGTTGGAGTGAACTCTCAATGGATCTCCTTACGAAACCGTGTTCGTTAGAATCGGCACTGACGGATGAGGTGCAGAAGGTGAAGGTGAAAGTGAAGGCTGTTCCTCTGCGGCCCCATTTTTTTTCACGAAAATAGCTTCCGCAATACTGCGTACGCTGTGCAGAACTTCGCGCCCTTTGTCGTCGTTCTTAATTTTTAAACCATAACGTTTATCGAGAGCCACAACGAGTTCCAGAACGTCGATCGAATCGAGCCCCAAACCCTCGGCAAAAAGAGAGGCGCTCTCATCGAGAGTCTCGGGAGTCTGGTCAGGTAGGTTGGACAGCTCGAGCAAGAGCTTTTTCACTTCGAAAATCAATCCATCTAATGACATGTCCTAAGTCCCTCGGCCATCGGTTGAAACTTTGCATCGGTTAAAATTGAGGACATCGCTATCGACCACAAGCTGCGTACCTTCTACGTAAACTTGCAAAGTGAAGAGCCAGCCCAAACCTTTACCAGGATGCCCTAATTAATATGTCAGACGCCGCCTGATATCAAGCGATTGACAGGTACGAGCGCCAACTTTTTAAGCCTGTGCAGCTTCCTGGAGACGAATAAATTCCGCGAGGCTGCTCAGAGCTTTGCCATGCTTCGTCACAAAAGGGTTTTTTTCATCCCATACATAACCTGCCAAAACTGAGCAGATTTGATTTTTGAAATGGTGATCGAGATCAGGCCCGAAAAAGATTGTGGGCAATGTTCCGTCGTACCAACTCTTAACAAAGCTACGAAAGACCTCGACACCTTTTAACGTGGGCTTCATGTATTCCTCTTCCCAGTCGAAGGGCAGACCACTCAGTTTCTTCACTACAATATTGGCAGCTCTCGCACCTGAAACGACAGCAAGGGTCACACCAGAGGAAAACATGGGATCGAGAAATTCGGTGACGTTTCCAGTCAGAACAAATCCCTTCCCATAGAATTTGTGGGTCGTCACCGACCAGCCTTCGAGCTTTCGAGCTTCGAAAACCAAGCTTTCCTCGCCGAAACGCTTGGCCACATTGGAATCCGACTCGATTAGCTGACTCAAAACCTCAGTCGGAGATCCCTGGTATTCCGAAAAATATTCGGGATGCCCGACGAAACCAAGGGAGGTATTGCCATTGGAAAAAGGAATCATCCAGGCCCAAACACCCGGCTTAACCGACACGATCGTGATTCGGTTCGGTTCGGAAAATTCGAGACGTTTGCTGTCAGACATATGAGCAAAATACGTCTGACGAGGCGGCAGATCGGAAGGCTGATCCAGATTTAAAAGTCTGGGTATCACCCGTCCGTAGCCACTCGAATCGATAATAAAACGAGCCTTGATCGCATAACTCTCACCCGCCGGATCGAGAACCGTGGTGATCGAATGCTCATCGAAGAATTGTATATCACTCACTGTATGCTGAAAATCGATGGGAATGCCTTTGTTCTGAACCTCGTTCGCCAGCACCAGATCAAAATCCGCGCGAGGCACCTGCCAGGTCCAAGTCCAACCCTGGGTAAAATGATCGGCAAAACTGAAGTCACAAACGGCGTCCCCCCGCATGAATTTCGCGCCAAACTTTTCTTGAAAACCCTGGTTTTTTACCGCTTCTAAAAGATCAGCTTCCTCCAATGCTTCCATGCAACGCGGCAAAAGACTTTCGCCGATGACGAAACGGGGAAACTTCTCTTTTTCGACGATCCGAACCTTGAGTCCGTTCTTATTTACGATCGAGGCAGATACGCAGCCAGAAGGACCAGCTCCAATAATAAGAACATCGACTTCAATCATATTTATCTCGGCGCAAGAGGGGGACATCCTACAACTGTAGGTCGTTTAGGAAGAAAAAAAAAGGTATTTATACGGTCAAATTTTTTCGCGAAGACGAAATCGTCGAGCGGCAATTCAACACAAATAGACAAGCCAATATAGCATGATTTAAGGCAACAATCTGACCCACGCAATTGCCCTAAACCTCGATTTCTTCATTCTGTAAGATTTGTCTTCCGATCCTCCCTCGCTCCCAATCAAATCCCATTCTGCTGTCGTGTATGGATTCGTTTGAGCGAAACGCCCTGACAGATAAAGCCTTTTCATACGGGGCGTAAGCATTTGAACGCCTCTAAATACAGGCTTTTTCCCGCTTAATCATTGATATCGGGATACGAGCAGAGAAAATGCCACGCGTTGAAATCTCAGCCTAAAGTCACTCGTTTCATGTCCGATAGCAAGACAGAGGTGAAGCATGGTAACTATCCCGTTGGGCCTTGGTATGCGTTGGCCAAAGATGCCGGTAGTCACCTTTGCGATTTCAGCCATTCTCATCCTCCTCTTTTTCATCGATTATGGCCAAGAACGCAGCAACAATAGAACCATGCACATACTCAGCGAGCCCCACTTTCGCCTGGCAAAACAAAAGCTCTTCCTCGAATACTGTCGCTCCATAAAGGAAACGCCCGTCAACTGCGCGGAAGTTCTGGCCTTCGTTGCACCCGATTATGTGAAAATGGAGAAGGAGCAAAAAAAGAGAGAAAAGGACGAGGATGAAAGGGAGAAAAAGAAGAACAAGGACAGCAAGAAGCCCGCAAAAGCAGCGCCCAAAACCAAGGTTGCCCCCGCGGCGCCTAAACTTAAAAAAATCGAAGTAAAAGCAGTTGACCGACGCCATATCACGCAGCTCTACCTGAAATTTGAGCAGGAAATAAGCCATCCCACATCGAGCTTCCGCAAACTCAGATCGTACCGGGCTTTTGAGACTGCCAAGGCCTTGACGACGCAGAGGATGCTTTCTACCTTTCGTCAGGAACATATTCTCAGCAAAGGCAATTTACGACTCGATTCCGTGGCCTTCGCTCAGGTTCGTCACGCCGGCTGGAGCCATCTCTTTGGCAATTTACTCTGCCTCATTCCCTTTGGAATCTACGTCGAACTCAGAATGGGTGCCCTGCGTTATCTCCTGGCATATATCGCAGCAGGATCCTTGGGTCTTGCCTTCAATACAGCGTTCTTTCTACCGATGGATATGCCCCTCTTGGGTGCATCCGCAAACATCGCTGGCGTCATGGGCATGTTCTATGTCTTCTTCTTTCATGCGCGTATGCGTTTCTATCTATGGTTCGGTCTTGGCCAGAGGCTTTGGGTTCCTGTGAAGTATTCCTTGCCGGCCGTCTTCTTCATTTCGGATATTACCGGAGCGGTGCAATCCCTGGTCCCCTCTCATGGCGGCGGCGGTGTCGCTCATTTTGCTCACCTTGGCGGTCTCTGCACGGGCATGTTCGTCGCTTGGGGCCTTCGCCTTTTCCACCCCTTGCCAACACCCTTTCTCTACGACGACGAACCCTTGGCTTTCAAGCAGATGAAGGCCATTCCCCAACTCGATAAAAAGATTCATATGGCGCAAGGCATGCTTGCAATCAATCTTGATAATGATCTGGTCCGCACCGCGACCCTGGAAGGCATCCTCTCCCATCCGACTGCACTAAAGTCGGTACCCGAGAATCAGGCTCATGCCTTTCTCTTTGCCAACCTCGATTCGCATTGCGCCCTTAACATTCGTCTCAATAAGCATTTCGAAGCTTATCGTCTGATAGCCGCGACAGCGCTTCACATACCCCTGGCCCAATATCTCGGAGCCTTGGGCCAAAGCAACCACTTGATTCTTGCGGATTTCGCCCTCTCGCAGAAGAATCATTATCTCGCCCTTCGGATGTACGATGCCTTTCTTCTGCGCTGGACGGCAACCGCCAAGGCCGCTTCGATCCGTTTGACTGTCATTGAGATTCTGCAGGCCTTGCCAAGCGATACGAAAGTGGGGGCTGCGCTGCAGGATTACGCACTCGCCTATCCTCATTCGGCACTGGCGAGGGAAATCGGTATCAAGATTTCCATGATTCAAAAAGACATTTATCGTCACAGCCCGAGAGAGGATGAATATGAGCCAAACCGTGCAGGCTAAAATCAAGGCGGTTCCGGATCCTGCTGCGCAGCCCGCCGCTGCCACGGCCTTGCAGCGAGAAGTGGGTGGCATCAAGCTCTTTCATACTGTTGACGAGGACTTTTCTGTTTATGCGCCCGCAAGCTTTGTGGAACGCTTCTTTGCGACCTGCATCGACTATATGATCATGGGAATTATCCTGACGCTTTTAAAATTGCCTTTTCTTAAAATCCTCAGTCGCCTCGAAATCCTCGACCAAGTTGGCAAAGTGCAGGCGATCAACAGCTTCCTGCTTATCCTCGCCTTTCTCGTTTATCAGGTTGCGCCTCAGGTTATTTGGGGACAGACCATCGGCAAGACGTTCTTTGGCATTCGTGTCGTGACCTTGGGCAATACCTCGAATCTGCCTCCCATGCAGATCCTGATGAGGGAATTCATCGGCAAATTCGGAGGCGCGATCACTTTGGGCTTTGGCTATGCGATGATGCTCGCAAGACATGATAAACGCTGCCTGCATGATCTCATGTGTGAGACGAAGGTCGTGAAGTTTAAACGCTGAAATCTGTCCGATCAGAAAAAACCTGGGTTCCTGCATGTTATTGCGGCTGTCACCCTGTGGCGACGGCTATTTTTTCTTAATATGCACGATATAACAATGTATTACATCCATTGTAAGCAAGCTCTCAATAACTACGGGTAAAATCTTGACTACCCGGTAAGATACTGCGATTTCTTTGGAATGACATATGAATCGCTACTACTAATCAATGATTATAAAAAGCGGGCTCGATCCATTTCATGCGCAAGGTCTCCCCGGATACCCTTTACCTTCCATACTTTTATCAAGACTCGCGATTGAAAAATCTCAACAAGGCAAGGGCTATGGACCGAGCCTCTTGAAATGGGTGTTCAGCAAAGCTGTCGAAATATCGGCTGACGATTATGCCCCTTCATTTCGATTTGTGCATGTTGATGCGATCGATCAAAACGCCAAGAAATTCTATGAAAAATATGGGTTCAAGACCTTTATCGATAAACCTATGTCTCTGTATATCTCGCTTGAAACAATCAAAGCCTCGATAGGATGAACGGGAGGAAAACGGATGACTCCTGAGAAAGCTGAACACCCTGGGGTGTTTACGACTTTCTTGAACGCGGCGCAGACTGATTATGGTTAGTTGTTCGGCAAGCTTGAAAAGCGGTGGCAAAGGTTGGAGGCCGGTGGCAGTGGCTGTCAAGCGAATGTCCTACTATGCCCATTTCTCTAAAATGCTGTCCAAATCCTCTGGGTATATAGCGAGACCGTGATAGTAATCTTCCACAATGTTGGGTTTAAAAAAAGTACCTCTCGCTATGTCATTTCAATAAGACCATTTCTAATCATCTCATAACTTTTTGGCGCTTTCTGTGCTCATTTAACAATAGTTAATAGATGCTGGATCACCCATCGCTTAGCACAATTTAAGAAATGCCTTAAGCATTTACTTAAGTTAGCCGATAATGTATCTATGAGTCACGGGGGACAAGCCTTTGAAAGTGACTATGAGCAAGACAGCTATTAAAGATCTCAAGTCGGTCCCCGACTACATCCAAGATAAGTTGCTCGCTTGGGTAATACTCGTCGAGACCAATGGCCTTGCAGATACCAGGAGGCACCTTGGCTTTCACGTTGAGACCCTCAAAGGCGATCGCCGAGGTCAACGATCCATAAGACTTAGCCAAGCTTACAGAGCAATTTACGAGGAACGGACCGGAGAGATTTTAGAGGTCGTGGAAG
>JACMPP010000060.1 GCA_014377445.1 Oligoflexus sp. | reverse complement strand
TGCTTTCATAAAGGAGCTGATGAGCTTGGGGCTGGATATGCGAGCAAGGAAGATAACGGTGAGGGTTCAGAGTAGAGCGTCAGACTAACTTTGACAGTGAAACGGAAACGCCTCGTGACAATGGTCATGAAACGCTACAATATTTCTCGTTCGAGCCATTTAATGTGCCTACGTAATGTCCGTGGATGCATGTCGAGCATCCCTTCAAGGGTAGTCCTGTATGTGTCGGCAAAAGTGGCTCTGGGGTTGAGTATTTGAATATCAGCCAGATTATGCTTCGCCAACCGATAGGCCATCATTGGGATTGTATTTGTCACGATTTCCTCCATTTGGCAACAAAACGCAGGTATGCGAAGGTTCGCACACTCTTCGGCTAAACCTTCGCACACTCGCGTATTTTCAATTTTCGTAACTAGCTAGAAACAAACGGAGAGCTAGGGATTCGAACCCTAGAAGAGGTCACCCCCTTACTTGATTTCGAATCAAGCTCCTTCGGCCACTCGGACAGCTCTCCATTAGGATCGCGATAATAAAAAAAATTCCCGAAAAGCGCCACAAGAAGATAAACCTGAGAGAGCACTAACCGGTAAATTCCAAAAAGACATTTCGCATTGACGCATAAATCATTGAATTCAATAACTATTCCAGAATAAGCCACAAAGGCATCATGAGAAATTTTGTTTGAGATTCAAATTAATCTTGCACCACTGACGCATCAGCCCGACCCACGAATCACTTCGCGCACGAAAAAGCCGGAGCTTGTGGTCAGGCTCCGACTTTATAAACTTTGTGATTTTTCGCTATTTATAGCTAACGACAGTGATTATCTATCCGACTTACTGACCAAACCTTTGAGGTTTGCTTCGTCAGTGCTGTAGGAGCGCGGAAGCTCTTTTGCGGTACGAATCAGATGGGCCTGTTGATTGCGCAAATACTGCACTATTTTCTGGTTCACAGGATCGGACTTTAGCTGATCGATGTTGGTTTGAATGTCGTTGATTTTCTCAACGTCGTTTTCTTTGGTGTAGATGCCGTCCAATATCTCATTGAACTTGCCTTTTTCGGTCTCTGTGAGGCCGGTGGTGTTCGCATAACGGTGAAACTTGTTCACCGTCATCGGTTCCGTGTCGACGACGACGCTTCCGTCGTCCTTTTTTTCCACGATAACACCTGGGTTGGTAAACATACCAGACTTTGGTACTAAATCGCCAATCTGAGCCATAGGTTTCCCCTTTATTACGTCTTCGTTTCGTCGATGCTATAAATGCGGGGAGCGATCCCCTCACTGTTCATGATGTGAGACATCTCGCCCTGGAGGTATCTCGTGAGCACACCGCGCTTGGGGTCTTGTTTCAAGGTCTCGATCTGTTCATGGAGGAAGTCGACTCGATCCCGTGTCTCGCTTCGATCCTTCATCTGATCGATGATACTCTCGAACTCTTTCCTTTGCGAGGGTTCAAGGCCATTGATAAAGCCGTAGCGCCGGCTTTTTTCAAACTCAGGGCCTTCGATCGCGATCTGCAGCGTTTCCTTTTTAGGATCGCGGCTGACCACAAACCCGGCCACCCCATCGCGATTAAAAAGAGAATCACCAAGCCTTGAAACCATTGGGCACCTCTTCGCCTTATACGATCATATTACGCAGGGAGAAAATAAAGGACAAGCTTACGATATGATTCATTCTTTCCTATCTAAATCAGGCAATTTTTACCTAGTTTTGTTGCCAATGGGGCTTAAGAAAAAGACAATTCATTCCGATACGGATGGAAATCCGGGAGGATAAGACAGACATGCAAAGGATAGGATATGGGAAAGGTAATTCAACTTGATCGTTACAAAGGACTTCGTCGTCGTGAATATCTGAAGAGATATGATACGCAGATTTCTAAATTCGTCGAATTTTTCCTCAAGCAGAACCTCCGCGTCAGCTTCGAAGCGCTGAGCTACCACTTCATTTCCATACAACAGCAAGAGCAAGTGGCCGCCTGGGACTACGTGGATTTCCGCGACACGATGCGGGATGGTTTTTGTGAGGCCTTTGGCAAGCTGATCATCAAAGAATGCAGAAGCCAATACTGGTTTGACGAACGCTTTATCAGCGAAGATGAGCTCATTGAACGCTGTGTAAGTCGTGTGATACTCGGAACAGAGCAATCCGCTGCTCGCTAGTCAAAACGATCAGGGCTATGGGTACTCCGTCAACGACTGACCCAAAGCCTTAAGCTTTTGTGTCCAAAATTCTTCCTCTCCCTATCTTCCTTTTTGAACCCCCTTCTAATTTTCAATGGTGATCTACCATCACCCCTAAAGGGGCGAGGCTTCTAAGACAAAACCCGAAGGCAAAACCCTTGAATCTTGTCTCGTCTTGTTTGACGTTTCTTTGCCGCTCGCGCCACGAACCTTCGTCCGTTTCGTCTTAACTGCGGCTCCGCGCCCAGTAACGGATAGAAGAACTCCCCTCTCCGATAACGCCGATCCAGCGTTCAGAATCAGACCTATTGCTCGCTTCTTTATTACCTTGGCCGTTTGTATATCGGCATTTTCAGCATGACCGCAGCTTCCGCAAACAAAGCTCTCTTGGCTTTTTCGGTTACGGGGATGAGTGCAGTTGCAGCTACTGCACTCCTGAGAGATAAATACTCCCACCACTATCTTTCTACTTTCGCTTCGGCTTTCCGCAGCGGCCTTTCATAAAAGTAAGCGGCGTTCATGGCGTTCGCAGCGCGGCCTCGGCCAACTGAGTGCTGATGTGCGCAACCGTGCCTGGAGTTCTACCCACCAATCGAATAAATGTATGTGCTCACCGAGAGTCGCGAACTTGGGCAGGGTTCCGCCTTCATGCGCGAAATCCTGCCTATGGTGGCAGCCGCCGGGTATAAGCAGCTGTACCTTGAGCCTATGCCGCAGATGAAGGACGGAAGCGCAGTGGCTCTATGAGGGGGGGCTCTTAATCAGGAGGAAGAGGACTTCGACATCATTGAAGTCGTCTTCAGAGACTCGAAGTTCGCCCCCGATGCCCTTATCGATAATGGTAAATGGATATCCCCGACACTTTTCGGCAACAACCCAAGCATCTGGCGGGACGCTATCCGCCAGTGCTTTTCACTTGTCACGCTTGGCAATATCCACTGCCTCACTTACCTCGGCTGAACTTGATGCGGATCAATCCTGGGAGCGATTATCCGCGATGTGGTTGGCGGCGATGAACCCAAAGGTCATCGCTGGCCCCAACGTTGAGCCATTGCCCGCATAGCTGTGCCCCATGACCGAGGCACTGGAGTTTCCAGCCGCATAGAGACCCTCAATGATGGTTCCATCCGCGCGCAACACTCTCGCTTCTCCATCCGTCCGCAAACCGCCTTTGGTTCCCAGGTCACCTGCGACGACTTTGAAGGCGTAAAAAGGCGGCAACCAAAGGCGACCTAGACAGGAGTTGGGCTTGACCGAGGGATCGGTGTAATAGTGATCGTAAGCACTGTTCCCGCGTCCGAAATCTAGATCCTCTCCGGTTTCCGCGAACGAGTTAAAGCGGCTGACTGTCTCGGACAGAGTCTCTTCAGGGATTCCGATTTTTTTCGCCAGTCCTTCTAAAGTCCATGCCTTGAACGCGGCACCGGCATCAAACCATTCTTCAGGCAAATGGATAGCCGGAGGAATATTCCGGAAGAGATATCGATTTCGGTAGTGTTGATCGGCAATCATCCAGACTGTCATCTCTTCCGGATTCTTATTGTCCTTATACATCTGATGGACGACATCGTGATAGGGGGCCGCTTCGTTAACAAAACGTTGCCCCTGACCGTTCACCATAATGCAGCCGGGCAGGGTGCGTTCAGCGAGGCAAAAATAGGGGCCTCTTGGGAGAGGGATCGAAGGCCCCCACCAGGCGTCATTCATCAATTCAAGGCCCGCTCCGGCACGAATTCCAGCTTGAATGCCATCACCCGTGTTGGTCTCGGTACCCACAGTCCAGTCGACGCCTATCGGCTGTTGTTGATACTGTCGACGCATAGAAAGATTATGTTCAAAGCCGCCGGATGCGATAATCACCCCATGTTTGGCCTTCAGCAGATATTCCTGACCGTCCTTCTCAACAGTGATGCCAGTCGCTCGTCCCGCTGCATCAAACTTGAGATCTAGCAGGGGCGCTTCGAGCCATACGGGAACATTTGCCTCGATCAGACCTTTGCGCAGTCCTGCTGCCAGAGCCTGACCCATCGTTAAAAGCTTCTCGCCAAGCAAAAGGCCCTTGGCGAAGCGAGCAGCAGCCTTGGCCGCCGTCGCAACTCCTTGGGCACTCACTAACGCCAATGTCAGCCATTTATATTCACTGCTGTAAGGAATGATTCCGGGGGGAATAGGAATATAGGGACCGTTCAAATTCTTCAGTTCATCCCCGAGGATTTTGCCATTGATGGCATTGGGTTCAACAGAGCTCCCATTAGCCATTCCGCCTGGCAACTCAGGATAATAGTCCGAATAGCCTTCCATAAAGTGGAATCGCAAAGGAGTGTTTCTTATCAGGAAATCCAACAACGCAGGGCCGTTCGAGAGGAACGATGTCTGACGTTCCGGAGTGACATCTTTGCCCACAACTTTAGCCAGGTAGGCTGCGGCTTTGGCTGGACTGTCGGGAACACCGGCTGCCAAAATTACCGAATTATTTCGAATCCAGATGCCAGCACCGGAACGAGCGCATGAGCCGCCAAATTTCGAAGCCTTCTCTACCACCAAAACCCGCATTCCACGTTTTGCTGCGGTCAATGCAGCCGCCATGCCGGCCGCTCCACAGCCGACGACGAGGACATCATATTCCTGCTCGTTTTCCAGGGCTGAAGCAGTTGATCCAAGCGTGGCAATCGTGCCTGCCCCAACCATTACGCCCGCGGTATTCTTCAGAAGTTGACGACGACTTTGTGCATTTCTCATGAGGTCTCCGTTGTTCGAAGCCCCCTTAACACTTGGTGCGGGGAGCATGTTAGATGCCTTAGCACTTCCAACAGGCTGGTGTCTGTTAAATTCCTTCTATCCCCGCTCGGATGCTTGCAACTGAGCTATATCAACGACATTGCAATGAATTCTATTTTAAATAATGAATTCAATAAATTAAATCGAGTAGCCACAGAATCGCCTCATCAAAATCAGACAAGATGAGTCGGAAAATGCCACGAATTGCGGTTCTCTTTCAGAGCCTTAATTCCGTCACAGGCCAGCATTATTCGGCCATTGATCTTCACTGGATTAAATAGATCATCTGGCAACGCGAGTACGGGAACAATAACACTGCTGTCACGACGGCAGATCAGCTCGCTCTTTATCAGAAGAACCCCAAGAACGGAACGGCTGTGAACACCAACTATGTGTTCTACGACTATCGCCTCCGCATCGGCGGTGGTGGATTCGAAACTCTTAAAACCTATTTCGACCAGCAATAATCGTCATGGAATAAACGACAAAAAAAGGCTGAGTTCAATTCTCAGCCTTTTCATTTTGCCGAAGCTTCGTTGATCAACTTAGCCGATCTTACGAGCCTGATCCAAATTGTAGTTCGGTTGTTTTTTTGGCACCGAATCTGTATCCGACTTCAGCCCAAGCAGACCTGTGAGCGTTCCAAGATTGATTTTGTTCACAGTCGACATCAGAACGTCGAGGTCGCTCCGACCTTTGCCGGAGAATGCACGGCCGATGATAAAGCCGATACCAGCCGCACCCAAAGCGTAGGCATAAGGGTTGGTTTTGATGCTTTGATCCGCAAGCATGCCTCTGAGCTTCACATCGTCAGAGAGCGTGTTAAGGCGATCGCCGAGCTGTTCTTTGCTGCTCGATAGAAAATCTGAAGCCTTGTCTTTCACAAGATTCAAATTTTTCTTAACGGCTTGGGTATCGAGCAACGAGGCTGCCTTCGACATCAAGCTGCTCTCGCTGGCGCTATCGTATTCACCTGAGGATTCAGAAAGGTTTTCACCTTCCACGCTGCGCGCCTCTTGTCCAGGCTGAGAAGCGCCGCCTTCGTTATCCATCGCTGAGCCAGCGTCCACGTCATGAGCACTGCCCTGAATGCGGTTACGATTGCTGTTGTGCATGGACTGGGCGGACTGGTTAGAATCGAGCTTATCGACTCCACCCATGTTGTTGTCGGTCGTCGCGTCGGATGGGTTCTTGTTTTTCATATTATGCTCTTTCTGATTGCTTTGTGATTTGCTCATGATCGATTCTCCTCGTCTGTATGGTGGAAAGAACCCAAAGAACTGCGGTTCTTGTTCCATGTTGAGACGAGTCGATGCATAAGCAAAGCCATTTCGAGCAGCGAAGGCACCCTAAAAGCCTTGTTTGAAAAGCTTTTTAAGCTATTTTTGATTCCCTACATCTTTGTTTCGTTTACGTGTTTGGCCATGCCCTTCGATAAAGAGGCAACTTTTCATTCGTGATTTCACTGTGCAGAAATTTGGCGAAAAAAAACCGCCTCCAGCAAATGGAGACGATATTTTCTGCTGCTTCAGGGGAAGCCAGAATCCTCAAAACTCGGTGGGAGCCTTGGGATTACGATGTTTCTCATCCGGTTGGTAACCAACCACAAAACCTTCAGCGATCTCTCGCAAAGCAGTCACTGCTTCTTTGTTTCGGGTCTTGACGAGAGGGGTTTTACCTTCCATCAGCTGTCGAGTCCGATGCGAAGCAACGGCGACTAGAGCAAAACGATTTTCTATAAACTTAAGGCAATCTTCGATGGATACGCGTGCCATAAACCATCCTCCCTTGAAAACGCGAAAGATCCCGATACTATTGTATAGAATGAGCCCAGTCAATCAACATATCTCTTGAATTTTCAAGCATTTCCTGGTGCGCGGCCATGTTTGCCTAGCTAAGGGCTGGACGGGGGTTGGTTTTGAGATGCTATAATGGGATGATAGCGGTCATTCTTGCTCTACCCGAGGCCCCATGAAGCGTCTTCGCCTTCTTCTCGCGCTTAGCTGCAGTCTTGCCTGGAATTGTAAAATTCCCGGGGCCATTGCCGCGCCAGCTAGTACAGGCCAGAGTTCTCTCGCTGCCAACCTCCCCAAAGGCCCTGCGCTCCAGACTCTCTATCGCAAGGCGATGGAAGCTTACGATGCAAAGCACTATGACGAAGCCAGCGATCTTTTCAAGCAGGTCCTGGTGAAACAGCCCGACCACGCGTCCTCCAAGATCTTTCTTGCCCGATCTCTTTACCAACAGAAAAGTCTAGCGGAAGCCTTTAAAACCTTCCAGCAGATCGATATTAAGTTGCTCGAACCCGATGCAGCCTATGACTACGGGCAGGTCGCGTTTCGCTCCAATGACTATCCAACGGCCATCAAGGCTTTTGCCATCGTTCCGAACGGCCATCCCCTTTATGACCTCGCCGGTTACTACGGTGGCATTTCCGCCTTTAAAATGGGCGAATATCAACAGGCGATCGACCTCTTCGATCAAGCCGTGGTGCTCCCGTCCAAACTCGTCAAAATGCAGAAGCTCTATCGTAAGGAAGCTGAAAAGAAGCTTCTCTCGAAGCAGAAGCACGAACTGAATTCCGGCGGCACGACGAGCAAGACGAGCAAGACGAGCAAGACGAGCAAGACGAGCGAACGTCCGAGCGCGCCAGTGGTTGCTGAGCCCGCGAGCTTTATCCTCGCCCCCTTGCGCGGCGTGCTTCTCTCCCATCGCTACATGAACCAGACGAGTGAGACCAAGAAAGCCCTATCAACCGAGTTCGATCTGTCGCGCTCTGAGCTGACGGCTGGATGGGGCTCCGATAAACCCAATGCATCCGCGAAGAACCAATGGGTCTATCTCGCCAATGTGAAGGGCATGAAGACTCACGACGGCGAACAGGAAATCCCGATCATGCCGACGCCTGACGAGACGCTCCAGTTCCTCGCTCTCGCGCGCCACAAACCCAAGACACTGGCCCGGACCGAAATCGGTGGCGGCTTCGAAACAGTGATCGGCGACAAAGGCACTCTTGGCGTCAGCGTCGGAGCCTATGCTTACGCCCCTGATTCCGACTTTAAAAAACGTCTGATGTATACCCCGTATATATCTGTATTCGTTTCCCAAAATGGCGCTCTCTTCGAGACAAGTCTCAAGGCGGAGGTGCATCCCCGCTTTGACGACCAAAAGCTCCTCGTAACTCAGACGGTTGAAGAGGGAACGATTCAGTTCAACATCAGCCGGTTGGCCTTCCTCGGATTGACCGGCGAATTGAACGAATACTCTTACAACACCGAACGCCTCAGTGGTCCCGACTGGAACGGACGCTTTCGTCTGCAGGTCGGCTACGCTCAGAAAAAATCATTGTCGCTCACCATCGGCACCTTCTACGAAATCGCCCAGGGAACCCGGCTCTACGATCAATCCCCGGACGTACCTTTGATGAAATTCAACCTGAGCCAGTCAGGCGCTTTTGCCAAAGCGGATATGTATCTGACCTCATGGTGGATCGTCGGCATCTCCGGCAAGCTGGTCCGCAACACCTATTCCAATCCTGTTCCCGGAGGTGCTCAAGATTATCTCGACAAGAGCTACGGCAGCAAAATAAGCCAATTCGCATTATATACCAGCCTTTCCAAGACTTTCTAAAAGCAGGAGAAGAATATATGGATAAACAATGGGTCAAGATTCTAGCCGATTCTCGCCTCGAGGACGGCCAATGGATACAGACGAACCCTGCGGCTCCGCGCGACCACGGCCGGACGCAGATCCTTAAGACGATCGGTGAGTTGAACGCGGAACTTCGCGACGCGATTCAGGTCTTCAATGACCACGCTAAGAAAGAAAAGAAAATGTCGATTTTCCCGATCACTGCGAAAGATCAGGAAGTCCTCACTGGCTTTGTCGTCGTAGTCGGCCGTCTTCAGTTGCAGGTTTCCCAGCATCAAGCGCACATTAACGTGAGCATATCGCGCATGCAGGGATTTCAGCAAAGAACGGAAATCATTCATCAACTCGAAGCCAACTGTGATCCTTTTGGTGGAATATCCTGGATCATGGACCAAAAATCTATTATGACAAAAGACATGCTCGTAAAGCAGTTGCTTCACGATATCTGTCACGAAGCTTATTTAAGCGAATGGTAATAGAAGGACGAGAAGGCTATGAACGTTAAGTTTCCTGAAAAAGATCTGGGCGTCATCATCGAAAAAATTAAGGCTGCCTTGGGCGGACGCGAACTCGGTAAGATGGTCAGCTTCGATCAAGCCGGAAATGAAATGATCGTCACCATCTCCAAGTTTGGCACTTCGACCCTGACCTTTTCCAATAAGACCGTCGCGGACGGCAGCCATCTCAAGCTCGAAAATGAAAAGATCGCTTTCGCGCACCGCGCCCTCAAAGGCGAAGTCACTGACAAAATCGTCAAAGTCATCCAACAGGCTGGTGGCACTGTCACCGCTTAAAAAGAGGACTTAAACATGTTGTGGACCAGCTCGGAAGCGCAAGAAATTGATCGCCTGAGCTCTCAGGTCTACGGCATTCCCTCACTCTCCCTCATGGAAGAGGCCGGTCTCAAGACCTATCACTTTGCCCTTCGGCAATGGAAACCCTATTCTCATTTTGTAGTGCTGGCAGGCGGCGGAAACAACGGCGGAGACGCTTTGGTTGTAGCCCGCTATTTGCATCAAGCCAAGTTCTCCGTCGATTGCTTCGACCTCTCGGACGGCAAGGAGACGGAGGAGCGCAAGCATCAACGTCTGGAGCTGGAAAAGCAGGGATTTATGCTCAAATCTTTCGCTAAAGCTGCCTTTCAGATCTACACGAAGAAAGATCTTGTCGTCATCGACGGCCTCCTCGGGATCGGGCTCAAAGGAGCCTTGAGGCCAGGGCTCGTCATGGATTGTTTGAAGGCCGCGGCCGCGTTGAAACCCAAAGTCGTCGTCGCCATCGATCTCCCTTCCGGTCTCGATGCCGATGCATGGCAGCAGGATGCTCCACTTCTTTCTGCAACGCATACCATAAGCTTTGGCGAACTCAAGGCTGTCCATGTCGCCGAACCCAGCAGTCGTCACTGCGGATCCGTTGCGCGCGTGCCACTCGCCTTCGCGACAGAAGCGATCGCCCAGGTCATCGCCAAACGCAAGATCGAGCTGATTCACAGTACCAAGGTCCCCAAACTCGCCGATCTATGGGCTTTCCTGCCTAAGGACGCTCATAAATACGATCGAGGCCACGTCCTTGCCATCGGCGGTAGTCCCGGCAAAGTCGGAGCGATTCTCATGGCGGCGCAAGCGGCGATGAAAGCAGGTGCCGGATGGGTCAGCGTTGCGCCCATGAGCGAGATTTTTGCACCCGCGTGGACCCGTGAGTTCACTTACGAATCCTTCGCGCTTGAAGGCGAGATCGACACCAAGGCTTTGCGTGAATTTATCGTGAACCGCAAAGTTAAAGCGCTCCTCATCGGCTGTGGAACGATGGAAACACCATTGACCCGCCCTGTGCTCATCACAATTGTCGAACTGCAGAAAGAGCTTAAATTAAAGATCATCTTTGATGCCGGGGCTCTTGCCGACATCATCCCGCTCGCCCAGGGCCTACGCTTTGATCCGCAGCTCACTCTTCTCACGCCGCATCCTGGCGAATGGAAACGTCTCCAAAGGGACGAAGAACTTCGAAGTCCCGATCAGATTTCTGATCTGGCACCTGCGATTGCGGAACTCGAGAAAGCCGGGTTCAGTGCCATCTATAAATCAGCGAGTCCCATCGTCCTGACTCCCGGCAAAAGCATTTTCCTTTCACTGGGGGATAATCGTTTGGCGCGAGCCGGCAGCGGTGACATTCTCGCTGGGTTGATTCTCGGTCTGGCCGCGACGCCTCACAGTCTCCACGAGATTGCAGCGGTCGCCCAAAACATGCTCGCGCGAGCCTCGTCACTCGAAAATCATAGTCTTTCGCCTCTCCAGGTCCTCGACAAAATTCTGTGATTACAAATCCGCTTTAGCCTTAAGCTTTTCGAGACTCTCGGCAATTCTTGCGGTGAGTCCGAATGATGCTTGTTTTTGCAAGGTCAGGGGTCTAAAACGTAAGTTCAGAGGAGGTCCCCCCATGTACCAAATGCCAGGATCGGCTATATTGCCATACAAAGGCAAGAGCCCTCGACTTGACTCGGGTGTCTTTCTTGCGAGTGGTGCGCACGTTATTGGCGACACGGAGATTGGTGAAGATTCGAGCGTTTGGTTCAATGTCGTCATCCGTGGCGATTGCAATTACATCCGCATCGGCAAACGCAGCAACATCCAGGACAACTCCACGATTCATGTGACGAACAGTAAATATCCGACCATCCTTGGTGATGATATTACCGTCGGTCACGGCGTGATCATGCACGGCTGCACGATCAAGGACAAATGTTTGATCGGTATGGGCGCCATTATCATGGATAACGTGACGATTCCCGAACGATCCCTCGTCGCTGCCGGCTCACTCGTCACGCCGGGCAAGACCTTCAGTCCCGGCATGCTCATCAAAGGCAATCCTGCTCGCGAAGCGAGACCTTTGACCGAACAAGAACTTTTCGAAATCGAACGCTCAGTGAGCTATTACCTAGAATACAAGCGAGGTTATGTTCCAAATTGACACTCACAAAAGATAGCCAATTGGCTTCCTTAAGAATTCCCCATCTCCCCATGGTCATCCGCGAAGCCTTTGCAGTCTATTGCCAGGACGATGCTAGTGACAGCTTAAACAGTATGACCGTAGGCGGCCTCGCCGATCGCGCTCATCTCCCAGTGGAAGGCGTTATGCAACGACTGAATCGGATTGAAGGCATGGCAGAGAATGTGGAAGTGAGTTGTGAAGAGCTGAACAGAATGCTCAAGACCAAGACCAAGGGCGTCTTTCTTCTCGACGTCCGTCAGGATTGGGAATTCAAACTTTGCCACCTCGACGGTTCGGCCCTGATGGCCAAGGTTGATCTGGCCCAGATTTTTCCCGGTCTGAAGGAAATGGACGTCGTCACGATTTGCCATCACGGCGTTCGTTCTTTGTCGGCCGCCTTTTATCTGCGCGAAGCAGGATTGCCCCGCGTTCGTTCGCTTAAGGGCGGACTGGATGAATGGGCTTTGACTGTCGATAAAGAGATGCC
>JACMPP010000059.1 GCA_014377445.1 Oligoflexus sp. | reverse complement strand
GGCAGCCTTTTGAGCATGATCATATTCTGGAAGAACTTGAGGTTGCTGATTATAGTTTGGATCAGCTGGGGATGATTTTAGAAGTTGAGAATGTGAAGATGCTGGATGAGGCGATGCAGCAGCTTGAGGAGCCGGAGGCTTGTATTATTAAGAAGCTTTATTTTGAGGAGCGCAGTTACCGGGAAGCGGCGGAGGATTTGGGTTTTACCCTGCCGGCTTTTAAGCGTTATCATAAGAAGGCTTTGGAGGCGATGCGGGATTATTTTGCGGGTCCGAAGGAGCCGGAGGTTAATTAGAGCGTAGCGGGGGCTAGACTCCGTTTGGCCAGTTTTCGTTGAAGAGGCCGATTTCCTATGACCGTCTACCAGGCTTTCTCAGATGGGAATAAAGATGCGTCGCGGCTTATACCGAACATTCCTCTGATTCTGAGCGGCCGCCCGTCCCATATCTCTCAGGCCTTAATGAGGACGATCCCCATTGGGCCTTCGTATATGTCTACCAGACGGAAGACGCCCGCCTGCTCGAAATAATCTGAGCTGCTAAGGTGCTCGATGATCACTGGACACGATTGAAATTTCAAGATATTTTATGTCTTTTTACCTGAGATACTTGTGTCTTACTAGAAACTTAATCATCCCCACCCAATCACCCCTCATGTATCCCTGCAAATATCCGAAGGATTAAGGATAAGTTTCTAGGGAGAGTAACTTGCATGCCAAGCTTGCACTTGACACTAAAATCATACATCAGGAAAGGATTGAGTCTGAGCGGACTGAGTTTGATCCTTAGCCTTTTGTTTTCTTCAGCCGCTTGTAACGACCTGGCTGTCTTTAGTGGGAATCCGTTAAACTCGTCTTCGTTCGAGGGTCTCGATGATGTGCAGCTCACGAGTGAAGGCCAGTTGGAGCTGACATGGGCCAAGGCTCAGGATGAGGCCCAGCATGCCTATGACGTCTACCTTCTGAAGTCTCCCTCCCTTCCTGACTCAATCTCTAGGTTGTCCTTGAGCAAGGGCGGAGCCCTCGAGCCTTTCCGCATTGATCAAGCGAGTGAGGATGAAAATCTTGACTTCGAACTTATTGCCTCCCTGACGAACACATCAAATTTTACCTACACGCAGGCTCTCGAACTCGGGAGCTATTATATTTTCAAGGTCGTAGAAAAGAAGGCTGTGAAGTCGAAACTTCGCCTGCTTGCAATACAGGCGAAAATCGACCCTCCCGCGAGCTTTCAACTTCTGCCCTCGGCTACGGGGATGAACCTGACGTGGACACCGAGTCCGGGGGCGAGTTCTTATGCGATTCAAGGACTTAAGGGAGGCGATGCAAAAGTCAATTCAAGCTCTTTCGTGATTGGGGGCTACGAACCTGCACGTGATTATAAACTGTGTATTTTCGCGGAACACGGTATCCTGCGATCGAAGACCTGTATGCCTGTCCTCATCCCCGCAAATAGGTCGAGTCTTATCGTTAAATCCCTATCGAGTTCACTCGCTCCAGGCGTTTATCCGCAGGCCACGGGGATTCCGATTGAGGTGAAATTCTCCGGCAAGGTTCACGTGACTCAGGGGGGGAATCTCAGTCTGCTCGTCAAGCACGGGGGCGGCAATGGATTTGCCCCTTATGCGAGCGGAAGTGGGACGAGCACCCTCATTTTTAACTATACGACAGCTGTGGGAGACGATACAGCCGCTCTTGAAGTATCGAGTATAATTTCAAAAGACAGCGCAGCTGAAATACTCGATGAGAAAGATCGCCCTCTGAGCTACTCCTTACCCCTGCCAGGGAGTGGGTCCTCACTTTTGGAACAGAAGAAATTGGCAATCGATACCATGCTGCCCACGTCTCCGTCAGCCGTGACGTTTCCAAGCGCTGTGAGCTCGAGTGAGGCCCTCAGCTTTAGCTGGGCAGCGAGCAGCGATCTGAATTTCTCGGGCTATTTAACCAAGCTCTGTAGCGATGCGCAGTGCTCCAGTGCCTGTGGTTCTGCGAAGCGGACGACAGTCCTGTCGACCGAAGAAATTGGTGTCGATGGCAACAGTTACTACGCCTGTGTTCAAGCCGTGGATAGCGCACAAAATAAATCGGCTTGGATCTCGTCATCGAGTCCTGTCACCGTTTCAACGTCGGCCCCATCGATAGTCTCGGTGAGCAGTTCGGCCCTTGATGGCGCCTACAAGGCCGGAACCATCATTCCTATAGTGCTTACCTATTCGGGAACTGTTTATGTGACCAATGCCAACGATTTAAGCCTGAGCCTCAGCACAACGCCCACATCTCGCAACGCTGTTTACAGTTCCGGTTCGGGCAGCTCAACTTTGGTTTTCAATTACACGGTTCAAGCGGGCGACACAGCGGCTGATTTGAATTACTCAGCACCAAGCTCACTCAGCCTTGGCGCAACGGGAGCTATCAAAACGATTGCGAATGTTGCTGTGTCGACGGCTCTGCCTCCCATCGCCTCGCCTTTATCTCTGGCAGGACTCAAGTCGCTTGTGATCGATGCCACAGCGCCGTCCAGTCCGTCTGCTGTGGGGTTCAGTGGGGCGATGTCGACGAGTTTGAGTGCTCCGGTCAGCTGGTCGAACAGTGCCGACACTAATTTTCGTTACCACAAACTAAAGCTCTGTGCCGCGAGCGATTGTGTGTCCTCATGCACAGGGGGCACCACGTCTGTCTCGTCCCCTGCGAATCTACTGGGAGTTCATGGGTCAAGTGCCTATGCCTGCGTTCAGGGCGAAGACTTGGCGGGCAATCTTACGCCCTGGATCTCATCGATCAGTCCGATAACCATCGACACCGCCGCTCCAAGTGTAACGTCAATTTCGAGTGCGAATGCGGATGCTTATTATCAAGCAGGCGCCCTCCTTACGATCGATGTTTATTTTTCAGAAAACGTCTTCGTGACGAATGCTGGTGATCTTGGACTGCTGATGGAGACGGGAGCCACGGACCGGACCGCTGTCTACAGCTCCGGCAGCGGTACGTCGAAGCTGAGCTTTAGCTACACGGTTCAGGCCGGCGATAGCAATGACGATCTGAATGTGGCATCGACCTCGGCACTCAGTCTCGGCGCGGCGGGAACGATTCGGGATGCCGCAGGCAACAACCTGAGTCTTACGCTGCCGCCTTTATCCGGGCCGAACATGCTTTCGGCACAGAAAAATATTGTTATCGACACCCTCGCTCCGGTAGCTCCGAGTGGGGTTCAATTTTTGAGCGCGAAGAGTTCTTCACTCAATTTTCTTGCGAATTGGTCGAATAGCTCAGATGCTAATTTTAAAAGGCATAACGTAAAGCTATGCGCAGCGGCCGACTGTGTGACGAGCTGCTCCGGTGCAATATCACAAGCTCAATCCCCGGCTACCCTCACGGGTGTGAACGGTTCTGTCTATTACGCCTGTGTCCAGGGTGAAGATTTAGCAGCCAATCTTTCGGCCTGGGTACCCTCAGCGTCGACTCTGACTGTCGATACGAGTCCTCCGGTTGTGAGTGATGTGACTTCAACGACTCCCGATGGCATCTATAAGTTGGGTGCTCTGTTGACCCTCAGCGTTCAATTTTCCAAGCCAGTCTTCGTTCTGGGGAGTGAGAATTTAGGGCTACTTTTGGAAACGGGGACAACCGATCGCACCGCTCTCTATCAATCAGGAAGTGGCACAAATACCTTGAGCTTTGCTTACACCGTTCAGGCGGGAGATATCAATGCAGACCTGGAGGCCCAATCCACCGCTGCCCTGAGTGTCGGCGCGGGCTCTATTCGCGACGATTCGGGAAACAATGCCGTTCTCACGCTTCCTAACTTATCAGGAGCCAATTCGATTTCTACCCACAAAGCCCTAGTGATCGATACGGCCTTTCCATCTGCGCCTGCTTCTGTTGGTTTCGCGGGAGCCAGCAGCACGAGCCTCAGCTTCAATATGAGCTGGGCGAATAGCACCGACCTTCATTTCAGTACACATAATACCAAGCTTTGTGTCGCTAACGACTGCTTGAGTTCTTGCATCAGCACGAGCACGTCCACAGCTTCTCCCAAGTCCATGACAGGGGGCAATGGAGGAGTTTATTACGGCTGTGTGCAAGGGGTTGATACAGCTGGTAATACGAGTGCTTGGATCGCTTCCACGTTGCCCATTACCGTCGATAACTCCGTGCCGACCGTGACGAACGTTTCATCGACCGCAAGCGATGGTTATTTTAAGCAGGGTGCAGTCCTCCCGATTACGGTGACTTTCTCCGAGAATGTTTACGTCGCCAACGGGACCGATCTCAGACTCAAACTTGAGACGGGTATCCCCGATACGGACGCCCTTTATAGCTCGGGCAGTGGAACGAATACCCTTATCTTCAATTATACCGTCGCAGCCAGCGACACCAGCGCCGACCTCGATCTTTTTTCGACGACGGCTCTGAGCCTTGGTGCGACCGGCACAATTCAAGATGCGGGTACCAACAACGCAAATCTCACCCTACCGGCACCGGGTGTGAATTCCCTTGCCGGGCAAAAGGCCTTGGTGATTGATACGACCCTGCCCACGGCACCCTCGGCGGTGACCTTGCCGAATTCTTATTCTTTGAGTTCATCATTTCCGGTGAGTTTTATCAACGGTACCGATCTCAATTTTCGTTATAGCGATGCCAAGCTTTGTACCGATGCGGGCTGCTCCATCGGCTGCATCAGTGTCAAAACCTCAGTGAGCTCGCCCGTGAGCCTCTCGGGTGCCCTTGCGACTCCTTACTATGCCTGCATTCAATCCCGAGACTTGGCCGCTAACGTTTCCGGCTATATTGCTTCGGCTTCCACGATCACTGTCGAGAATCCGCTCGTCTTTGCCGGCGCTGCATCCGCTGATGTCCTGGGCAGCTGGGCGGATGGCACCGGCAAACTCGAACTCACCTTTGGCGGAACTCCCGATGCTCGCATCACCCAGTACCAAGTCTTTTATAGTCCCTCGGCAAGCTACAGCTCCTTTTCTCTCGCCAGCCCCATCGCTACAATAAATTACGGGGACGCCACCTATGATGCGGTGGCCACCGACAATAAAATTTTAGTTTCGATTCCTGCCGCCTCCCTCCAAGATGGGTATTATTACGTTCGCTATTACGATCCGAGCGGAAAATATGTCGATGCAAACCGGGCCGTTTCAAGCTTGACTTATGTTCTCAAGGGAACGCCAGGCTATGTTCTGGTGCCCAAAAAATTCTCAAGTCTGTCCTACGATTATTTTATCATGCGCTACGAAGCCTCGCTTTCTTCGGCGGGCAGCAATGCCGGCGGCGATACGGTCACCACCACGGAATCAAGCCTCGCCGGCTGCTCCTATAAATTCCATGTCAATGGCACAGTTGCCGATGTAAGCTGCGGCAGCAAAGTGATCACCAAAGCTGCTGAAAGCTTGGCAGGAATTGCCCCCCAGGTGAACATTGCTTGGCCGACAGCCTACTATGCTTGCCGGAATGCGAGCGGTGCCAATGCGAAAGTCCGTCTGCCCACTTCCGAAGAATGGCGTCGTGCCTCGAAGTGGATCGGCACGAGCTACGCGGATATGTGGACGAATTATACGAGTAATACCGGCGGCAATTGCAATGTGAATGCGACCTCTGCTGCGAGTACGGGATCGGCCTCGCTCTGCAAATCCGCCTTAGGTGTTCAGGATATGGCTGGGAATCTTCGGGAATGGGTCGATAATCGTATCCTGCAGTACAGCATCAGCGGCAACTCGGAATCCCGCTTCAGCTACGGTCCCACCATCGGTCGTTCGATATCGAATGGGATTGATAATATTGTTCAACGCTTTCATACCCTTGATCCTGGCGCGAGCGGTCTGGCGCTGACCTTAGGCGCTAATTTTAAGACCCCGACTTTTGCCGATCAAAAACAGTATGGAACCAACGTTCAAACGTGGACGGATCCAGCGACAGCGAACAGCGACGCCATCGGCTTTCGCTGCCTTGGCTTTCGAGCGGATACGATGCCCACCATAAGCCAGCTGGCTTTGCCGGACGAGCCAAAGTTTGTGACCGGAGACTTGGCGACCGCAGGGCTTATTCCCGAGAATCTGTATGTGAAAGACAGCCGCTGGGAACAGGTCGCCATCACTATCGACGGAACGACGACGGATGCTGTCGCCGAAGGTCGAGTGAACGTGACTTGGACGCCTTGGTCGAAAACGAGCTGCAACACTTCGGGTACATGCACCGCATCCGATGCGGGACTCGTCTACAAGCTCTACCGTTTCACCGAGCCGAACCATCAATCCATTCGCCCTGCGACGCCTTGGGCTTTAGGGAATAGTGGAAGTAACTATGCCAGTGATAAGCCGATCGATCCTCTGGCTGTCGATTCAAGTGGAACTCGCTTATACACAAGCAGCAGCAGCGACGGCACTCTCATCGCCACGATCAGCAACTGCGTGACCGCAACGCCTGCAAACTGCAGCTTTGCTGATCTTTCGACCAAAGATGGCGGCAATCTCAACGTCGGCAAAATCTACAATTATATCCTCAGTGCTGAAGATGCTGATGGCAATGCCATTGTTCCCTCGGTCCAGCGCTATCGTTCCCCTTACTTTGCAGGCCCTACCCTGAGCGGCGCCTCAGCCTTTCGTTTGGAACCTCGGCTACGGAGAGCCAGTGTCTTTCTGGTCGATGAATTCTACCAGCAGAATCAAACTCGCCCGCAGATTATGGTGCATGTACCGATGGAGAAATCGGGTTTGGATCATGACTTTTTTCTTCAAAAGTATGAGGCTTCGCAATACGGCGGAACTGTGGCGAATAATAGTCCCAATGGAGCCTCCGATTGGCCAACCCATGGGACGGCGACGAGTTGGGTGAAGAACGCCGCGCAGTGCTATGACCTTTTCCTCCAAACGGGAACCTTTGATTTGAGTAGCTGTGGGAATGGGACGTCTATCAATGCCACGACCGCAACCGTACAATCCAAGCAAGGGACGGCACCGCTGGCCAGCATCGATCAAGGAGCCGCTTGGAAAGCCTGCCGCTATACAACGCTCGCGGATAGCAGCGGTAAAACTTACTCGCTGCAGCTTGCGACTGATGCCGAATGGATGAAGGCTGCCGATTGGGGCGATAGCAATCAGGATGGTACGATTGAAGCCAGTCTAAATCCCTTTACCGGATCGGTGTCGATTTCATCTTTGGAGAGTGGAGGAAGTGATGCGACGACCATTCGCTGTCACACGGATGCGAATCCATGGGGCAATATTGCTTCGAATTCAAGTGGCAGTGGCTCGACCTCGAGCTGTCGGTCCCGCTATGGGGCAGCTGATATGGTTGGAAATGCTTTTGAAATAACATCTGGCCGAGTCCTGGATCTTCAGGGTCAGGACAACGGAGTCGATGGCTTATGGCTTGGTCAGAGCTTTTTGAATACTTCTGGAGGCGGGGTGACCTTTGCGAGTCTCAACAGTGGGAACTACGACCTCCTTCGTGGATTACCTAAAGCTAGCCTAACGGCCCCCATTGTCTTCGATGCGGCCGATAGCTATAATGCGGGGAGTGGATTGGTCAGTTCAATAAGAGGAGATCATTTTAATGCCAACACTGCTGGTCCTGCCGGCGCCGGCCGCTGGAGTTTGGATTTGAATACTCCAACGTATTTTCCCTCTGGATGGTGGATAGGCACGCGTTGTTCCTTCTGATCTCTCCCAATGTTGACGGTCATGAATTTCCGGCAAGCGCGAGTTCGGTTTGCTTGACTCTACGTCGATGATTGAGAGGTGATCGGAACTCCAAATGAAGTGAAGATCTGGGGAATTCTGACGCGCAATTGCCAAGGTCCCGTGACCTGCGAAGCCGGCGGTTACTATCGCTGGGATGGAAAAGAGTTTTAGAGCCTCAAACGCGTCCCTAGACGGCCTTGATCATGTCGAGTAACTCAAAACAAACAGGCGAAAGATAATTGTCACGCCTGACCAAAACAGCTAGGACATAATCTCTCGGCATCAAGACAGCTCTCGGTCGATAGCGGTTTAAGCGAGGCAGAGTTCGCGGTGCGGAAGAAGTCTTGCTTAGCTCGTTTTCAGTCGAGTCATTGCATTATCCTTTAGAGCATACTGTTATCGTAGGATTCGATTTGTAGAAAAATACTAAACACATAAAAGACCCAGACTTTCATCTGGGTCTTTTATGTGTTTCCCTTAAGGACACGCCACTGGGCAAAGCCTGAGGCCTGATTAACATGCAGAATGAACTTATTTCTCCGGAGTTCCGGCTGCAATCCAATCACTCAAGAGCTTTTGAAGCTCAGCAGATATCGGTGCGCCTGGAGGCATATCGGGCTTGGTGATGCTGTGGGCTTTTACCGCTGCGACATATGATTTGACCTTGGCATAAGTCTCCAGGTTCACGTTGCCCTTAGTTCCGTGACAAGCAGTACAGTAAGGGGTGAAGACTTTAACATTGAGGTTTGAATAGGTGAGACCCGTAACGGCTGGAGTCATGGGCGCCGGCGCTGCTGGAATTGGTGTCGCCGGGGCTGGCATCCCTGGTGCTGGCGTCGGCATCGAAGGCATCGGTGTTGCTGGAGGGGGTGTCCCCGGTGCAGGTGTCGCTGGAGTCGCTGGTTCACCAGCAGGTTCGTCGCCTTCAGGAGTTGCACCCTGTGCATCAGCCGAAATTGGATTATGCTTCACATAGGCAGCGGCGGTAGACGAAGCTTCCGAGCATGACGTGGATGCGAAACCTGCAAATAATACCGTGGCTAAAACAGTAGTTTTCATGGAATCCCCTCGAACCGAATCGTTGCCGCGACCTATTCGCAACTGCTAGGCGGCCTTATCGGATAACGAGCGGAAGAAACGAAAGGTTTTAAACTAAGTTTCTAAAATTTAGGAAAAAATGATCGCGAGCCTGTTGATTTCCATTGTCATTATGAAGGCTTGTCGCTAAGCAGATTCTGCTGAAAAAGTCCGTTTTTTTAGAAGGGAATATCGCTAATCATCGTCATTCTTAAAAGCTACTTTATGAGTCCCGGAATCAAGCTAGGCCTGCCTTTTAGGCTCTTTCCACTGCTTTTTTTGGTTTTTGCCTTCGGAATCGAGACAAAACTCTCCCGATATAAAATTTACGCCGCTTTTTTGAAAATTTGAACGCATCTCACCTGATGAAGCCGCTTAATATTTGCAGCAGCACCAGAAAACTTTATGTGGAGTTGCACTTTTGTCTTTCCTCGATACCTTGTTTGGGTTAGCGATGTATTGTTGATATTTATCGAGGATTTAGGCTGGGAAACTCCACAGTGCATGATCGAGATATCAGAAAAATTTGGTAAAAAAAGTTGATGCTCATAGGCTATGCCGCACACAACTCATTGTTTATCCTAGGCTTTAATTTGAGACAAAAATTGCGTGATTTCTGCAGCTTCTCAAAGTTCTTTCATCACAAGCCGAAGAGCTATTAACAGGCGCGAGGAGGGTTAGGGAATGGCATTAACAGTCATAGATCAAAAGACGCTCACGATTTTAGACGATCTATTTGGTAATAGCGACTACCTCAGCGAACTCCTACCTGCGTTCCGTGATCAAATCACATCGGCACAGATTGGCTTCGACAGTGCCCTGAGTGTGCATGATGGCAAAAGTATAATCTTTCACGCTCATGGATTGAAATCGACCTCAGCACAGCTCGGTGCCTTGCGCGTGAGTGGCGTTTGCCTGCTGCTTGAAAAGTTGGCCGCCAGTCCGGTGTGGGAAGAGATTCAAACAGCGGTTGAATCGTTGAAGGCGGAAGCTGCCCACGCTCTCCATGAGCTCGCCTCACTTGAGAATCAACGACGCAGCGCTTCCTGAGTTCCCGAACAATGAGCCTGAAAAAACCCGGCGACTTTTGGGGGTCGAGCGGGTTTTTTAGCGTTTAGGTAGGGTGCCTTGGAGCATTGATTTGCGAGGGAACCCACCAATTCATGGTGGGTGTCGATCCTAGAACTTTAGGCTCCCCAAGTCTCCTTGAGGTCTGCACACCATTCTACAATCAAACTCCCTGGTTTGTTTTTGTCGGTTCGCCTGCATCAATCAATGATGTCAAAACGTCCCAAGACACCCCGATCCCATTATAGCTAACGGGAATCGAAATGTCTCTGCCTTCAGTTCTCCAGCGGGATATTCGCCGAAAAAACCGGACTAAGTTGGCGCTCGTCGAGTGAGTATTGAACGAAGATTTCGGGATGGTCGCCGGCTGGGAGTTCGGTTTCGAACGAAGATTGGAGTTTCGTCCAGGGACGATCGCCCAGGTTTTCGCTACGGCCGAAGCGGAAGCTGGTCATGCTGCCCGGCGCAGCCAGGTGAAGATTTATTTTTTGGTTGCTGCCGGCGGTAAGAGCACTGCCCAGGTAATGGACGCCGGCCTCCAGGCGAAGCGAATCGCGCGTCAGAGAAATCGCGGGAAGAGCGGCATCCGCGCGATAGTCTTTCGACTGAATGAAACCGGAGTTGTAACCTGGGGATGAAAATTCGAGCTTGTGAAAGCCGACAGGGACGTTTTCGATGATGAACGATCCATCACTCGCTGTGACCGCCTTTAATGAGCTGCCAGGGATCTTAACGGCGATGCCGACTTGCGACGACTCACCGTTCCTTACGACTTTGCCTTCAAGCTTGATATAGGGCTTGAGATCGACTTCGCGAATCTGTGTGTCGACACCATTCACGACTCTTACGCCTGAAATTCGAATGGCGGCTGGACTCGTCTTGCCATCGGCGCCGAGGATCTTGCCTTCGAGAATGACGTCATAGACCCCTTCATTCATATTTTGAAAACCAGGTTTGGACAGATCAGCGAGATTTTGTAGGGCAGTATGAAGCGCATCGGCAACCACATAGCCCGTTAAATTCTGCCATTGAGCCTTGGGGCTGACGATAATGCGCGAGAACTTGGCGACGTCTGCTCCGAGCGTTTGGGAGGTGGTCACAACCGTTTTGCTGGAAGAGCCGCCGTCTCCCTTTCCGGCGTTCGAGCAGGCCGAAACCGAAGCGATGAAACTGGCCAATGCCAGAGCTGTCATCGGAGATCTTTTTAAGGTTTTCATGACTGGTCCTCCTACAGCCCTTTCGGTTATAAGTGCCCAGTCCTGAAGGATTAACTGTAAAGAATTGATTTCTAACAGGTATTTGAAGGTCGTCTTCGAGCGGCAGGCGAGCGCCGGGAGGGAGTAAGAATTGGGTAAGGATTTGCGGCTCACTAAGATGGACGATTTAGAATTCAGAATATAATTAAATTTCCAAATATTTGCGTAAATTAGGACTGAATCTCCGCGTGGGCCCTAATAGACACGCGACAACGAACGAGACCATTTGTTACGATTTTACGGTTAGCTGATGGCTGACTTTGGGTATGTAATTGCTGTGTTTGGGAGGAGCGCCATGGTCATTCCATTCGATCGTCATTTTAAACGACGCAAAAGTCAGGAGCAGTACCGCCGCGAGCTGGTAGAAAAAATTCTGAGTCATCATCGGGCCGAGCCTAAGGGCGAAACCGAAGACAGCATGTACATCGAACATGTGAAAGAAGGATTTCCGGTCGAGATTTTGGAAAATATCATCCAACGTCTGGAACAAAAGGCAGGAGCCCAGTAGAACAACAAAACCAGCAGGAGCCAGTTTTTTGGTTCCTGTTTTTCGAGTCCATTTTCCTTCGTGCTCTTAGGCTCTCTTTCATTGCATGTCATAAAGATTCCGCGTATCGTCCCGCTCTTTGGAACGTTTCATCCCTCTCCGTAAAAGTGAAACATGGACAACTCTAGCTGGAAGCGCATACAAAAACTACGTCAATCTTACCTTGACGCGAAAGCTTATCTGCCCGACTACTGGCAAGATGACGAGCTTCTCTTGGCATACGATGAAACTCTCGCTCAGCGGATCCGCTGGAAATGGCGCGCTGTACTTGAAGCGCTTCCCGTCCCGGTATCCGAACTCCCAAAAACGATAGTCGACTGGGGTTGTGGAAGTGGAGGTGCGAGCCGCGAACTTCTCCATCTTCACCCTGAGTCCTTTGAAAAGGTCGTACTCCTCGATCGTTCGACCCGAGCCGTAAAATTTGCCGCGCGAAAAGTCAAAGACGAGCATCCCAAAATCACGATCGACAGCAAAGTCCCCTCATCTGCCGAGCCTTTCTTGCTGCTCATCAGCCATGTCCTCTCCGAGCTGCCGGACGAAGAATTAAAAAAGCTTTTGCCCCTGCTCCGAAAGGCCAGTCACATCCTTTGGGTGGAATCCGGTCGACCTCAGGAAAGTCGCAAGCTCAGCGCTCTCAGAGAAGATCTGCGGGATACGCATGTGTTCCTCGCGCCCTGCCCCCATCAAAACATTTGTGGAATGCTCAGCGCCGGTCAGGAGGAAAACTGGTGCCACTTCAAGGCGCCTGTTCCGAAAGAAGTGCATCTTTCCGCCTTTTGGCGCGAGGCTTCAAAACAGCTTGGCTTTGATCTTCGTAGTTTGCCCGTGGCTTATCTCTTTGCCCAGGCAAGGACCTTGTCCCTCGCTTTGCCTTCGAATGATCGCGTTCGCATACTCGGCGGATCGCGGCAGTTTAAAGGCTACACCCGCTTTCACGCCTGTCACATATCCGGCATCGTACAGGCCGATTTTATGAAACGTAAGTCGAAAAAAATATATGAAGCTCTCGCGGAACCAGCTTTGGATTCGCTCTATGAGCATCGTGAGTTGTTCAGCTCAGAAAGTGGTGAAGATGAATCTGATGCAAAAGTCGAATAGTCCCTACAAAGCGGTCTTTATCGATCTCGATGGCACTCTGCTGACCAAAGAATCGATCGTCAGCCCCCGCAATGCCGATTGTTTGAAAAAACTTGCGGCCCGAGGCATTCGTGTGGTGATCGCAACCGGTCGTCCGATCGAATCCATTCGTCAGTTGGTGGGAGCTATTCATTCCACTGATCCGGCCATTTCGCTGAGTGGATCGATGGTCCACAGGACGATGTTTGGTGAGGCCATTCTCGCTCAAACGATCCCCTTTGAAACGGTGCACAATATTCTGGAAAGTTGCCGGCAGATGGGAGGGATCGACAACATTCTCCTTGATGAATCGGAAGGTTTTTACGCCCTGCACCAAAGCCAGGATATCGAAGAATTTGTGGGTATGTACAACAAGCATCCCCTGCCGTTTACCTACGATAATGTGCCGACAGCGCCGGTCCTGTCGATCCTCGTCTACTCGCGCGAAAGCCGCCGCGATATCTACAGCAAGCTGCAGGAAAAGTTCGGCGAGGCCGTGCATTTTACCTATTTCAAAGAGTATCCCTGGATCGAGTTGAGCGACCTGAGTTCGAACAAAGGCAACGCCATGGCTTTTGTCTGCAAAACCCTCGGCATCAAAATCGAAGAGACGATAGCCATAGGCGACGGAGCCAACGATCTCGAGATGATCGCGGCCGCTGGTCTTGGTATCGCTATGGAGAATGCTGATGATGAGGTCAAGGCCGTGGCCGACCGTATTGCTCCTCATCATAATCAGGATGGTTTCGCCATTGTGATGGAAGAGATCTTCGGTCTATAAGCCCGGCGCAACCCCCGCGCCCGTGCAAGGTGGGCAGCTCGTAATCTTGGAGTCGTTCAGTTCAATTTTGCGAGTCAACTTCCCGGCCCGAACATAGAAGAAGGCGATGCTGGGATCGATGCCTTCAAAGGTCTCGTAAGTTTCTGCCATCTTTTCCGGATGCGCTATGATCCCATCGATCAGTGTTTTGATTTGCAGGCGACACTCGCCTTGGTCTTTGCCTACTGGCAAAAGCGTGGCGCAGCAATGTTCGGCGATCGCTTCGAGCAATCCTTCCTCGTCGGTCGAAAGCGTCTCGATATGGTTGCGAATGATCGGATAAATTCCGGCCGCTAGTTTGTCCTTAGAGTCTTCGGGGAGAACCATCTGAGCCGATGCCATGGTAAGCTGAGCGACGCGCAGACTGGCGAGAGCGTAGAACTCCTCGAGTTGATTGTCGAAGCTGCCATAAAGCGATCTTTCGTCCTTGAGCTTCGGCAGGAGACAACCGCCCTCCGCGATCTTTATCACTTCCTCAAAATCGAACTTCAGAGCTTCAGTACGGGCATCTTCATGCAACCAGTCACCGGTGTAAGGATCGAAGCTGTAGAGACCCATAAAGAGGCCGCCGAACCACGCGATCGCGCTGAGAGATTTCTGCGTGTAGGCGATCTCTTCCTGGCTCAGGGTGTAGTGCAGACCAATCCGGGTCCAACCGGGTTTGAAGCCGTTAAGAATCTGGAGAATAAGGTCGACGTATTTGCTCGACTGCTCGCGCTCAATCTGCAGAAGTTCGTGGCCGAAGGGTCCAGCGCAGGCGCAACCCGAACGCGCTTGTACGCCAAAGAAATCGTTGAGGAGAACCGCGACGAAAGTATGGTGGAACTTTCGTTTGCCGTGATTCACCAGGAAAGAAAAGATCGGATACCGTTTGGCCGGATCGCTGTTGCCGAGGAGCTGAAGCTTCGGATGTTTGGCAAAAAATGCCATCATATCCGAACAGATCTGATGCTCAAGGCGATTGATAGTTTCGCGACCGAGCCAGTCTTTGATTTGAAAGGACAGCGCAGCTTGCCAGGTTTGACGAATCGGCAGCGTACCCGCTGATTCCCTTTCCTCGATCGAATCGTGGAAGTGATACTCCCAAGGCGTCACGGCGGAAACAGTTCCTCCGCCCCCAAAGGACGGATGCACGTTCGCATCGTAAATGTGGGCGCGACCGACGAGGAACCCAAGGTTGGAACCTCCCAGGTTCTTGTGGACGGAGAGATAGATCGCATCGATACCGTCGCGCAGCATGTTGATGTCTGCATAAGGACTGCAAGCGGCGTAATCGACGAAGAAGAGAGCCTTGTGCTGGTGCAGGACTTCGCCCAGCTTTTTCAAATCGCTCCGAAAGCCGGTGACGTTCGAGGCGGCTGAGAAGGATCCGACCTTGAGGTAACCCGGATATTTTGCAAGCTGAGTCTCCAGATCATTCAAGTCGATGTCATTGATCGAAGGACCTTCCCGCAAGGCTTTAATCCGCACAAAATGGCAAAGGGCCGAATCCTGCCATGATACATCATTGGAGTGATGTTCGTAGGGACCTACAAAAACGACGACTTTTTTGGCCATCAAATCCTTGAGATCGACACCCAATTCTTTTTTGATAAGAGTCTGGCCTTTGGGCGAGAGATAGAGGCCCAGAATTTTTTGGATCTTCTCAATCGCGCCCGTGGCACCGAAACCAGCCGGGATGACGAAGCTTTCCTTGTCAGCTCCCACATGCTCGTGAATGCTTTGCATGGCCATATGCATGCGCTGCGTGGAAAGGCGACCGGTGGCCGATGTTTCCGTATGCGTATTCGCGTAGGTGCACATGCACTCAGCAAGATAATTTTCGATCGCTGCGAGACCTTGAGCCGAAGCGGTATAATCGAGATGGAGCATGGAGCGATAGGCGCTCGCAGCTGTGGCGAGGCCCAATGCGGCCCAGTGGTGCGGGACCGGAATCATCGTCAGGCGGCCGATTTTATTCTGACGGAGCCAGGATAATTTCTCGGCTTCGGTTTTGAGTTCTGACGCTTTAGCCTTCGGGTGGACAAAATCCAAACCATGCCAACGCTTTTGAAATAGCTGCGCGAGCTGTGGTAAGGTGTGCAACTGATCGGCTTGCCATGGCGATTGATCCATATTGGAACTCCTCCTTAAGAATATTTTTTGATTCGAGCTCAAGGCTACGGAGACGAAATCGATGTCCAGTCTCACCATTATCCCTGTCGTCTGTGCGGTCATCCGCAAAGGCGATCAATACCTTGCCTGTCAACGCTCCGAAACGATGCGAGAACCACTTCGCTGGGAATTTCCCGGCGGCAAAATTGAGATGGGCGAATCTCTATTTGCAGCTCTCCATCGTGAAATGCACGAAGAATTGGCAACAAAGATTTCAATTCGAGGTATCCTACGCGCGTCTTCATTTCAGCAGAACCACAAAGTGATACAACTGAACGCTTTGTTGTGTCTGATGGTCAGCGACGCTTTTGAGTTAAAGGAACACAAAGCCTCGCGTTGGCTTACGGCCCAAGAGTTTCCGGAGCTGGATTGGTGCGACGCCGATTTGGAAGTGCTCGATCTTCTCCAGATCAATACTCTTGAGGATACGCGATGGTGGTCGATTTAGGCAGCGGCACTTTGCTTCTGACGAAGCGGGAGCTTGATTAGAACCGTCGTATTGTCGTGGTTGAAGTCGAAGTCGATACTACCCTGATGGCTGTCTATGACGGCTTTGGCGAGATTTAGGCCCATTCCGCGTCCATCCTCTTTGGTCGAGAAGAAGGGTTGGAAAAGTTTCTCGCGCAAGGAGTCTTCCACGCCGCAGCCGCTATCGATTATCGAAATCGTGCAAGTATCTTCGCTGCTCTTCTTCAGTTCGACGCGGACCCATTTGTTTTCACTCTTTTGAGCGGCCTCTGATGCGTTCTCAAGCAGATAAAGAATCGCCTGACTCAATTCCACCTCACGACCTTCGATTTCAAGATCGCTTTCAATCAAAGGATCGAAACTCACTTCTTGCGTTTGATAACGATTGCTTACGACTTTGTTCAGACGTCTTACCAGACGGCTGATGGGAATTTTGCGCATATCTTCATGCGCAGGACTCGAAGCGATGAGTTCCAGATCGAGCACTGCTTCCTGAATACGGAAGAGTGTCTTCTCCATGCTGAGAAGAATGGATTCTCGTTTGGACTCGATCGTTCCCTCGCGCCCCATAATGTCACGAAGTTGCTCAGTGCGTCCCACGAGTATCGCCAGAGGGTTGTTGATTTCGTGCGCGATGCCGGCAGCCATTTCCCCCAAGGCATGAAGTTTGTTTTGCTGAAAGGAAGCCGCGACTCGCGATTCGAGTTGAAGGCGGCGAAGGTCGAGCACGGCTTCAAGATTGCTGTTGATCCGGGCAAGATGATCTTTGGTGAGAAGCACTTCGCGATGACGAGCTTGCAGTGCGTAGAGAAGATCGTGAAACAGACTCTCGATTTCGGCAAACTCACATTCGAGACGACTGGCGGGAAAGATGGTAAGGTCTTCCGAAATGAGAGTGCCGACTTCGAGGCTTCGCAGATTCTTTTTAAGATTGTGTAAAGGCCGGATCAACATCCAGTGCGCATGAACGCTCAGGCAGACACCCATTGTGATTACGCTGAAGAAGCCAAATCCCCAGCGACCGAAGTCTGAGAAACTATCGCTGTGAATGCTGATGTAAAGAAGGCCAAAAAATAAAGACAAGAGGGAACAGATCACCACGGACTGGATAAAAAATTGAATTGAGATTTTTTTGGAATAGCCAGTCACTGGGGCTCCTAAGTTCGCCCTAAGTGATCGACATGTTGAAGGAAAACTGAAGAGTGAAGGCTGAGGATCAGTCCCTGGATTCAGGCTATGTATGCGATATCAAAGGCTTGCCAGGAACTTTTTTAGATTATCAAGAACCGGATAAGGAATCTCATGACCGCCCGGAAAGGAAACATACTCGTGGGAATAATCGTTTTCCGTCCAGAAGTCAGCGAGTTCCTTCGCGCCATCGACAGGCAGGACATTGTCGAACTGTCCATGGGCCTGAAAGACTTTGAAGGCTTTTTCTTTGCGCTTGATCGCAGTCTCCCATCGCGATTTTGCGATGACATTGCTTGAGAGCAAAAGGAGGGCGCTCAACTTCTGTTCCGTGTGGAGAGCGACATCACAGGTGATCATTGAGCCCTGACTGAAGCCTCCGACAACGATTTGATCGTAACGTGAGCCTAATTCCCGAACCAGTCGATCGACACTCAGAGATGCGGCGGTAAATCCAGCAGGAATTTCATTCCGAAAGGGCTGGCGCACGCCCTGCATAAGGGCTAGCTGCAATCTTTGCATATCAATGGGAAACCAAGCTCTTCCAGCATATTCATCTGAGAATGAAATCTCCTGGGGACCGTTGGGAAAGTACCAGTCCCACGATTGGGTCGGGTCGAGTACAGTGGACAAACCCGTAAGATCCTGAAAATTGGCTCCGAAGCCATGCAGAAGCACAATACAGCGTCGGTTCTGTGGGGTCTGTCTCACGAGGTTGTCGAGATCAGCTATGCGTTGAAATGTACAAGTGTTCACGGTTTCAGACCTCCCGGGTGTTCAAGCTGTTCTTAACAGCAGGATGCGCAATTCACCAGCGTATTTGTGAACCCAAATTCCCTTGTTATCCAGGCTTTGGAACAGCTATGCTTAGGTTCTGGGCTTATTCATCGCCTTAGAGAATTTGAAAATGAAATGACAGTCATTCTTAAATTTTGCAAAGTATTGCCGGATAGCGCTCTACAAATTAGATTTTAGACTATAGATTCGATCTAATCGCTACCCATCATTGTTGGTATAGAGATATCATACTTTCAGAATCGAACGGTTGCAGGAATTCACAGACTGCTTTGGCGAACCACTACCGTCATCGACAGAAATTCTATAAGATCATGACATGAGATTATCGAGCCACACCTGGCTCAAGCCACGGAGGTAGATATGAATATCGAAAAACCTTATCGCATAGCTGTGATCGATGACGATCCAGTTCTTCTCGATATCATGGAGCGCGTCCTTCGTAAGCAGCCTCATGTGATCACCCGGTCTTTTACATCTCCCAAGGAAGCGCTAAGAGCGATTCGCGATGAAGAAATCCACATCGTGTTTGTAGACATCAACATGCCCGAGATGTTTGGTGATGACGTTCTCAAGGAATGCATCAGCATGAAACAAGGGATACAGGTCTACATCGTTACGGGAAGTGATAGTTTGCTGCTTGCCGACCGTTGTTTGAACAACGGAGCACGAGGCGTGCTCTTTAAACCGTTCGATCACCAAGAGTTGATTGCGCATGTTCAGGAGGCGATTCAGTTCCTGGATAAGTGGAACAGACTTGTTACAAATAAACAGAAAAAAGCAGGTTAATCCTCGCTCCTCGCAGGTTCGATGAGAAAAGTCTCAAGCGTGGTCTCATCGAGCCTCTGCCATCGCACAGGCCAGGCCCTGTTCTCCGGAAACTCATCATTCAAATGCTGAACCAATACGGCCTCAAGGCCCTTCTCGATCGAGTACTGCACTTTTGCGGCTTGAAAGCCGAAGAAGCGCCGGTATCGTGGGAAAATCAACTTATAAAGGCTCTCTTTGCTCGAGAAAATCAGGGTCAGCGCTTCCTGCTCGTTGATACTCAGAGCAGTTTGGAGCTCTATTAACTCCATGGAATCACAGCAAATTTGAGTCTGTAGAGCGCTGCTCGGGTTGTCGATCAGGGCCTCAAGATCAATGCCGAGCCCGGAGTAATTCTCCTTGGAGGACAGGACAGCCACGACCTGACCCTTTGAATGCGAAATCGATCCCACCCAGGAATCCGGCCAGACCGGACTTCGGTCCTCGCCCATGGCCACGATCATCGGTTCGACGCCAAACCCCTGAAAGCACTGCTTGATGCAGAGGCGGCCGAGCAAATACTCGATCTGCCTCTTGTGGATGGCTCGCTCTAAATTTTTGGGTAAGAAGAGATTTTCAGCCTCAAAGTCCGAGACTTTGAGCTGATCGTAGGCGAAACTAGCGCGGCATATGAAAACCCCCGGGATCACTTCAGTCGATCGAGGGGGTGAAAAGCTTTGAAGACTCATAATTCAACCCTGAGTTTAGTTACTCAGGAAGTGTATATCGGATGTCGATGATCGAATCAAGTTTAGGTTCGAAATTAAGAGTGATCTTGTTGCCTGTTCGAACATAATCGATCGTAAAAAATCCATCAATAAAGACTTTAATATAAAAAGGGGAAGAGCTTGCTCTATAATGAGAAATCAGCAACGGAACTTTAAGTCTCAAGGACGCACGTCAGAGGTTGGTGAAATGAAGAAGCTGCGAATCTTGGTACTCGCTCAACAGAATAATCCCGACTGGATCAGTGTGCCTCTGGTGGGCTATCAGCACAGCGAAGCATTGGTGCGGATGCATGAGGTCACGCTCATCACAGACCATCGCAACGAAGAGGCAATTCTGCGCAAGAAACTGCCATGGAAGGCGCTCACCAGCATCGACCTCGGTGTCGCGGAAAAGCTCTATAATTGGTGCTTCAAGCATGTCTTCAAGGAGGATTACGGCAGCCAGATCCTCACGGCCTTCCGTGTCCCCTTTTATTTGGCCTTCGAATGGAAGGCCTACTCGGCTTACAAAAAAGCTCTCAAAAATCGCGAATTTGATCTGGTCCTTCGCCTGACTCCCGTGGCGCCCGTGATTCCAAGTCTCTTTGCGAAACGTTGCAAGGCTCTGAATATTCCCTTTGTGATTGGACCCATCAATGGTGGCCTTCCTTGGCCAGCTCATTACCCACAGATCGAGAAACAGAAGGAATGGGTTTCCAATCTCCGTTTTCTCTACCGCCTCCTGCCTTACGCAAAATCAACTTATCGCGATGCAACGGCCGTCGTGGCCGGATCATCGGAGACCTATGCCGAATATAAGACGCTCGGGGAAAAGCTCTTCTTTATGCCGGAAAATGGTATTCGGGAAGAAAGCGTACAGCCCAAGATTCCGCGCGATCCATCGGCCAAGCTTCAGCTCCTTTTCGTCGGTCGATTGATTCCTTCGAAAGCCTGCGATCTGGCGATTCGGGCAGCAGCCAAGCTCGTGAAACGTGGGAAAGCGGATTTCACGATCGTTGGGGATGGCTGGGAGAGGAAGAACCTTGAAGAACTTGCGGCAAGCCTCGGCATCACTGTAAAGATCACGGGCATGATTTCTCATGCGGAAGCCATGGCTTACTTTCGTCAGTCTGATGTTCTCGTTTTTCCTTCGCTTCGGGAGTTCGGAGGCGGCGTGGTGTTCGAAGCGCTATCGGTGGGTTGTGTGCCGATTGTCAGCAACTATGGTGGCCCTGGCGATATCGTGGTGAATGGCCATAGCGGTTTCAGTATCGACCTCAAAGGCGAGGCCTACACCACCAGCGAATTGGAAAAGATTCTGGAGAAACTAGCAGGCGATCCTGAGCTTCTGGAGAGGATGTCAAAGGAAGGGCAGCGTTATGCACGCGAGGAGTTGAGCTGGAAAGGCAAGGCTCTGAAGATGAATGAGATCTTTCGATGGTGTCTCAAACAAATCCCGCGCCCGAATTATTTACCGCCGCGGACCTACTAAGCTTCCGCGGCTTCCTGTTCTTCCGCTTCCGCCTCAAGCTTAGCTGTCACGCGGCCAATGAACCTACGGATATGCTTCGCCGTCAAATGCGGAGCTTCCACCTGTGGCGCGTGACCCACATTTTTCAGGACCGTAAACTCACTGCCTGGAATCAATTCATGAGCTCTCTGGCCGTAAGCCACGGGGAAGAGCTTGTCGTTCTCGCCCCACATGATGTGCACGGGAATCTGCATCGCCTTCAGTGCACTATCCATGAAAAGTTTGTCGAGCTTCACATCGTAACGCGACTTGATTCCGGCGAAAGTCTCGAGAATGAAACGACCGTAGAGATCATGGTTGGCCTTGAACTGCTCGAAAATAAAATCCTTCAGGAAGATCGGCAGTAAGGGAGGGCGATGGAAAATTGTTTTCCAGAACGCATCGAATTCTGGACGCGTCTTGATTTGGAAGAGGACCTTGCCCTTGATGAAATCATCGTAGGCCGAATCATAGCGAGTATCAATAACGGCAGCGGTATCGATGAGAGTAAGCGTCTTGACCAGGTCAGGGCGAAGTTCTGCGAGCTTCATCGCCATCGCACCGCCAAGGGAGTTGCCGACCACATGAAGCGGACCACAACCGATCACATCGAAAAATTCCAGCATCCACTGGCCATAAGTTTCGAAGTTGTAGGCGAGGTGATCGTCTTTGAAACTTGAACCAAAGCCTGGCAAATCGAAAGCCATCATATTGAAGTGACGGGTGAGATGCATGGCAAGCGGATAACAGCCGTCTTTGCTATCGCCAAAGCCGTGGATAAATAAAATGGTTTCCGGATTAGAATTATTGGTTTTCCAGTAGGAGATCTTGCCGTCTTTAATTTGGGCTTCGTAAAGCTGGGCTTTGATAAGCTGACGACCAAGAGCGATCGACTTGAGAAAAACTTCCTGACCAATCTTTGCGCGGGTTGCATCCTGGAGTCCACTGATACGTTCCTGAATGCGCGCCAGCTTCCAATCCTGCTGATCAAATCCCCGGCCTTTGAGCTGCGAGAAGACTGCCGCTTCGAGACTCGGGCGCCACTGGTCGATCGTGCCGATCACTTGCTTGCGTGTATCCAAAACCCAGGATTTTAACTTAGCGGTGTTGGGCTTGAGTCGGTCAAACGAATTGTTCCATTGCACAGGCATTGAAAATCTCCTGGTTTTGAGCCGCGGCGACCGGTGAAAAATAGAATTCAATAGAAAACCTGTGGCTCCCCATCTGTCTACCAGATAAGCTTATTTTCCACCATACCATTGTTGTAGTAGTGGGCATTTGCCTTGAGAAAACGGACGTTTTTCTCGATTTGATAGGGGTCAGCTAAGCCCTGCGCAGCCTGACCGAGAAGAGGAAAACTTTGAGTTCGGCCATCTTTCCACCAGCTTGTTCCCGAATGATTTCCAACCAAATGGTATCCATCGGACTCGAAGACTATGATACCCGGACGCGTAATGGGACGACAGAGCGATTCACCGAAGTGACTTGATTCGGGGGGCGCGAGGCGAGCAAGGTCGAGCAAAGTTGCTTCGATATCCGCGTGCTGAACCGGCATGTGGTAGGTTTCGGCCGCAAAAGGGAGTGGCTGGTCATTCATGATCAAGATCAGTGGAACGTGAAAACGACCGGGGATATTGTCGTTCTCCAGATATTCCTGCTTCGAGGTGTGATCGGCCGTGAAAATAAACAGGGTGTCCTTAAACCAAGGTTCTTTCTGCGCCGTTTTGTAAAAACGTTTCAGCGCAAGATCCGCATAGCCGACACTTTCGTGAATCTCGAGACTTCCTTTCGGAAACTCATTCGTGTGTTCGGTCGGTATCGTATAAGGGTGATGCGAACTCAGGGTAAACACAGTCGCCAGAAAAGGCTTGGTCCTCTGGCTCAGATCTTTGGCCATATACTTCAGAAAGGGCTCATCGAAGATGCCCCATTTGCCATCGTAATCCTTGCGATCGGGGTACTGGTCAGCGCCCACATATTCGTCGAAGCCAAGGCGCTTCGTCATGACGTCGAAGAACATCGTTCCGTTGTTGCCGCCGTGGTAAAAAACTGTCTCGTAGCCAGCCTTTTGGAAAATCTGCGGAACTCCGACGATGCGATTGGTCTGATAGGGGGAGGTGATAAAGGGGGGCTCCATCCATTGCGGAATGCCAGCAAAAATAGCCGGCAGGGCATCGATCGAACGTCGGCCGTTGGCATAAGCATTGTCAAAGAAACTCCCCGAGAGCGCCAGGCTTTTGAGGAATGGAGCGTAAGCTGGTTTTCCGCTTGGAGGAAACACATACTCGCTGCCGAAGCTTTCCAAAATCACCACGACCACATTCTTCGGCTTTATCCATTGCTCCGAAAGCGGAGAATCGAGAGGACCCATGCCGTCGCTCAAAATCGTCTTTTTCACTTCATCCCAAGGCATCTCATGCAAAGCAACTACGGCGGCTTTATCGCTCGATTTGAGAATCGTGAATGTACTGTTAAGCACGAGCGACCCCAGCTCGGGGTTTTGCGAAAAGGCGCTGGCCGGAATAAGAGGTTTGGCCTGGAAGCCGCCTCGAATGGCGAGACCACCCAGGAGAATTGCGCAGATGAGAGTTTTCCACTCCACGCGGGTGTTCCGTTTCATTTTTGAGACAGATCCGGAGACATGAAAACAAGTCCACGCTATTAATGCGAACATCGCAATCTGAAGGAGCGAGAAATACCAGTAGTAGATGGCGATCTGGGCTGTTTGGTCACCGATGTCACGCGCCAGCAAAAAACTGTCCATCGTGATTCTTTTGCCGGTGAATCTAAAGTATTCGAGGTCTATGACATTGCACGAAAGAGCAAAGCCGTTGACGAGAGTGAAGCTTAGGCCTAAAACGATTCTTTTGCTGCGCTCGAATCTACGCATCGGAATGAGGTAAAGAACGAAGAAAAGGGTGTTGATCAAGGCAATCGCAGCCAGATCATAACGAATCCCGTTCAGGCAAGCCAATATGATTTCTTGTGTGCTGCTATAGAGAAACAACTGACGATTCAAAATGTAAAAAAGTATTCTGACTAGAGAATAGAGACCCAACAGAACAGCCAATTGTTGCAAGATCCGCTTAGTTGCCGTCACTGAATTTCCTCTCTAACACTTGAATCGGATTCTCCCTCTGGAACATGCCTTGACCAGCTTGGATTACCTTGAGGTCGTCAATAATCCGCTCATGAGCGGCGAATGTCCTTGGCGCAATGCAAAGTACTGTCGCTTCGAGTAGGCCGTTGCAAATAATTAACCTTTAGCGAATCCGCGTTTGAGTGTTCCCAGGTAGTGCACGCAAGGCAGAACGCCAGTGGATGGCATCAGAATACTGCCAGGCGAGAGAACCGCGTTACAACCGGTTTGGGCTTTATCCCCGATCAAAGCGCCAAGTTTGCGCAAACCAGAAGCGAGTTTCGCATCTGTCTCAGGATGAATGACTGACACTTCGTTGCCACGAAGTTTAAGGTTCGCCAGTTTTGTTCCCGCCCCAAGATTTACATCATGACCGAGAATTGAATCACCCACGTACGCAAAGTGACCCGCTTTTGCTTCGTCGAAAAAGATCGAACCTTTGACCTCAGTCGTGTGTCCGACGACCGCCTTTGCCCCTATGTAGGCACTGCCGCGAATAAAGGCTCCGTGACGAACTTCTGCACCTGGTCCGATGAAAGTTGGGCCTTGAATATAGGCAAATGGACCAACTTCGGCGCCTTCAGCAATATAAACGGCCCCTTCGAGGATAGCGTGGGGGGAAACCTTGCCTTTGATCACAGGTTGGTCGGTAACCCCATGTTCACGAAGCAAGTTCACGATAAGGGCCGTGAGGGGTTTGCCCAGGAGTTGAAAGACATCGTTTGTTACGAAATGTTCACTTAGAAAAACCTTGTCGACTTGAAAGAGAATTCGGGGATTTAGCGAGTTGCCCATAAAGCATTCCTAAAAGAACAGGCAAGTATTGCCTCAAGTGATTCTGGATCTAGCCGAATTAGAAATCAAAGGTAACAAAATCCTTGCAGCCTGTCAGGCACTAATACGGTGAATGAAGGCTCGGGACGGAGTGGGGTCAATCGTCTTATGTTCGATGTGAATAGTTTCAAAAAATCCGTAAAAGAGTGGATTCGTGTCAATGCAGATGGCACCGAGATTGACCTGCGGGATTATTGCGATGAACTCGTACCTGCTCAACAGTATCAAGCCAATCAATGGTTGATCGAGCAGACTCTGTCCTGGTATCGCCACATTCTGGAACGTCGCGTGGAAGAGTCTTCCGGCGCCGATTCTGAAGCCGGCGAAATCTAAAAACGCCTGTTCTTTTCTCGAAAATTGTAAGGCCCTGGTTCACTGCGAACCGGGGCTTTAATACGTTCCTGCGGCCAGAATGAGGCAATAATGAAAAAGCCGCCTTCCCAAGGGAAAGCGGCTTTTTGCAAAAGAGAATATTAGAAGTCGTCTCATAAATGCCATCTCTGCACGACCGGAGGAAGTCCTTTAGGGTTGGTCGTCGGATGCCGATCCTCATTTGCAGTAGCAAACTCCGGTCGACATCCTTCCTCCCGCCTTGATCTCCCATCTATGAGATGACTTCTAGGATTAAACGTGACGTTGGTTCGCTTCTTTGATGCGGAGATATTCGGTCTCTGGAATGAAGTCCAGGACTTCAAGGTCTTCAAAGCCCATATCTTCGATCCAGTGAACGTTGCGCATCTCAGGGAGAGGCGACACGACGTAACTTCCGTCATCTTTCTCGTAGTACTCATAAGCGTCGAGAATGCGACCTTCACGAGTTATTTGATAATAGTGATATCCATCGCCATTGACGAGACGTCCGTCGCGGGAATCACCGGTCCAATATTCCTTTGCAAACACTACATCTTGAACTTGAGCTAGATCTTTCATGAGCCGTCCTCCTGTCTCTCTCTTACTTCTCGGCAGAATTCAGAGACAGTTGAGTGATATGGACTAGCCAAGTGAAATAGCCAAGGTAAATTTGAGACTTAGCGGAGTCCATGGCCGAATCTATTCCAGCGGATCTTAGGCCAGAAGCCATCGTCCGCCGTGAATGCACTCCACATGACGAAGAGGGCCTTGCCCTTGACATACTCGCGCGGCACTTGGCCCCAAGACCTTGAATCGGTTGAGTTATCTCGGTTATCTCCCATGCAGAAATAGGATTCTTGCGGCACTGTATATTCGCCGCCATCGGACGGATATTTCATACTGAGGGAAAAGAGTGCGTTATTACCCTTATCCTGAATGACCCAGTGATCGAGATCGCCCAGTTTTTCGACCGACAAAGTTTTGATATCAGGGTTGTCGTGGATGTCGTTTAGGATGCTTCGATCGTTGTCATGATCGATGCGTTCCTGAGCCTGACCGTTGATATAGAGAATGTTGTTTTCGACGCGGATTTTGTCTCCTGGAAGGCCAACAATGCGTTTGACGTAATCAATGTCCGGCTCTTTGGGATATTTGAAAACGATAATGTCGCCGCGTTTTGGATCAGCCCAGGAGATTAGGGTGTAGTCCGTGAACGGAACCTTAAAATCATAAGCCAACTTGTAGGCGAGGAGGCGGTCGCCAACCTTAATCGTTGGTTCCATCGAAGCCGTTGGAACTTGATAGGGCGAGGCTACGGTCCAACGAAAGGCAAGAATTAGGACCAGGAAAACAGCGAGTTGGCGCAGATTTTCGGGAGTCCAAAATCCGGGTTTTTGCTTTTGATCTTCAGACATAATTCCTTCTTTACCTCAAAACGAAAGGTATGTTGTTCGCTCATAGGAGTCGAACTTTCTTGAACGCTTTTAACCCAGACTAACAACAATGTCATGAGAGTTCACTGAGCCGCTCTTTAGAAGCTCAGGATCCGAACCGATGAGTAGAGGCGAGAGGAGGGAAAACATCATGCAAATAGACTTCAAATCGACTGTCATCAGTTGTCTGAGCCTTTTTGTCTTGATGATCCCCCAAAACCTCCTCGCCTATTCCGCCAACAAGGTCTGGATGGAGCACCTGGATGACGGCCGCTATCGCGTCGGTATCCAGTACACGGTGCCCGCTCTCAAAGAATTCCGTCTAGCGCACGCGATCTTCAATAAGAAAAAAGACGCCGATCTCTTCTATTTTCAAGTCTTAAGAGGCGCGGATTTTTCTGTGAATGGAACCGACAAGGTTTGGTTCACGCCTCCGAAGACGAAGCCTGAACCTTGGTGAGTTCCATTCACCTACCATTCAAAGAGCCTTCGCTCGCGACAATCCTTCAGCCGAAACATTCGCACCCAAACGACTGATCACATCACTCGCCAATGTCGCAGCAATCTTGCCCGACACTTCCAGCGATTTGTTTTGTGTTATGCCGTAGAGGAATCCCGATGCAAACATATCGCCAGCACCAGTCGTGTCGACCACATTGGTTTTGACCGGAGCTATGTGGTAGCGATTGTCGCCTTTGCCAATCAAAGCGCCTTCGGCACCGAGTTTGATCACAGCAATCGCGCCGCTTTCGGCGATGCGGTTGCAAGCGACTTCAGGTGTTGATTCGTAAAGCAACAGAGCTTCTTCACGGTTGGCGAAGACGATGTCCGCATACTCTTCGATCACAGACACGAAATCGGCGCGCGAGTTGCGACAGACGAATGGATCCGCGACATCGAAGGAGATCAGCGTGCCGGCCTCTTTCGCAATGCGAATCGCTTTTTTGATAGTCGCGATTTGAGTTGGGTTGGCCCACTGATAGCCGGAGAAGTGGAAGATCTTCGCTGCTTCGATATCTTTCGTTGGAACGATTTTTTCATCGTAGAGACAGCTTGCACCGAGATTGGTGTTCATCGTGCGTTCGCCGTCCGGCGTGACGAGGATGAAGCAAAGACCGGTGTGGGCATCCACTTTTTGGATATGCGATGCGATGCCCAGATCTTTCATACGGCTCTGAATCAAATCGCCGAATGCATCGTGACCGATCGTACCGGCGAAGGATGTGCGCGAACCAAGTGCGGCGAGAGTACGAATGGCGTTCATGCTTGAACCGCCGAGTTCTTTCGTAGTCTGAGTATTCTTGAAGTGAGCGATCACTTCATGCTGCCGTGCGTCATCGACAAGGTGCATGATGCCCTTGTTCAACTTGAGAGTCTGAATATCATTTTCGCTGGCGGTAACAAGAATATCGACGAGGGCATTACAAATTGAAACAACATCTAAAGTCTTCACGATGCCGAAATCTCCCAGAATTGACGAACTGGGGGCCAAGTCTAAGGACCAAGCGCCCACGTGTCAAGCTGAGGTCTAGTCAGGGACAGACCAAGGATCGGATCTTGAGAGTTCAGGAAGTTTTCTGGATCGGATAATTGTCAAAATTGCGGGTGTTTTGAAAGCTCGCATCTTGTTTCAAGAGTTTGGCATGGATCGCTTCCAAGTCTTTAACACTGGATACGACGATTTGAATATATCGCTTGCGACATAGATGGCTGATCGCCAAAGAGCTTAAAACAGGTATGAAGTTGGGCATCGCGATAAGCAATTCAGCAACAAAACTAGCCGACATAGCTACGATAAGTCCGAGTCCCTGATTCCGGCGTTTCGACCAAAATCCACCGTCCGCACCGTAGGCCAGGGCGGCAAATCCGAAGAATATGAATCCACTGGCACCGGCAATAAAAGTCTCGAGCCATTGACCCTTAGGGAGAAATCCCAAGAGCTGAATAGCTATAAGGGCTGCAAAAGACCACGAAGCTATCGTGTTCTGTCTGCGCAGGCTGGATTCTTGATAATTGCATCCGTCCGGCAACTTCAGGCGTGTCCATAGCCATAAGCACAGCGTGACAACAATAGTGCAGTTGCCTGCATCAATTTGAGGGACTGCCATATAAACCTACGTGTTCGATGAGTTGATTAAATATAGTATAAAACCATTCGCATCATCTGTCACGGTCAAGCTGTTAAAGGTCCTCTTAACTAGCTAACACGGATTTTGACAGTTTGGCTGTCTCTTTAATATCCCTCAAGAGGAGAAACCCTTTGAGGGTCGATGCTTGAAGATCTTTTAGTGGGAGTCGCATGGGGGTGATGTAGGCGATTTGGAGCCGTCGCTCAGGCGTTGATATAAAATTCACGGCAATGAGATGCCGATCGGCTTTTGCCAAACGTGCAAGCGCTTCAGCCGGGAGGTCTTTCCAGGCTAAATCTGTCGGTCCTTCCAGGAGCAAAGCCACGGAACAGCCGTCGGTGGCCAGTCTTTGTTTCTCTATTTTACGGAAGAGAGGCGTTGCCTCACTCGTGAACTTGCCAAGGAGCTCATGCCGCTCGCAGCCGAGCCAGTCGGGCTTTAGAATATTGGAAGCGGTCCAAGTTTCAGTTGCGGCGCCCCAGGCGGACACTTGTTTTAAGCAGAAGCTCTCGCTCCCTGAAACGGCGTGGGCCAGGACTTGGTAGAAGTACTGTGCGGTGAGAGGATCTGTGGAATCGATCCAGGCCGCGATTTTGTTGTCGAGTTCAGGGGTCAACCAGCTTGGAAGCTCTCGTCCCAGTTGCTCGACGCGCATGAGAAGATGTCGACTTTCCAGACCCCCCGCCATTTCCCCGACGGTGGAACCATCGGAAGTCAGAAGGAAATGAGAAGCTTCGCTCGAATCCCTGAGCTTCAGGAAATCAAGTTGGGCTCCGGTGGTAAAACGCTCCTCAAGGGCTGCTTGGAGGCAGACCATGACTTGGCGAAGGGGATCCTGAAATTGGATAAGCCCTTCATAACGTTTCTTTTTTATGGGCTGGGCCGACATAAGCCATAAGCCTTAAATAGTTGAACTCACTAAGTGATCGGAAGAATTTGAAAGAAGTTGAGAGGCGGGAAGGAGCTAGACTGAAAAGAGCCTTAAGACGGCCTTAAGACTCTGATATATTCAGATATATTAAAACTGGTCTTTGTTTCTTTCCCAGAACTTTGACCAATACTCGTAGCCGGATACATAGGAAAACCCGACGCTGACCCAGAGGATCATCATTCCTACCGTTTCGATATCAGGCGCACGGGTGAGAAGGAGGGTTAGGGAGAGATCCTGAAGCAGGGTCTTGATTTTGCCGAGATTGGAGACTTTGATGGAAAAGCCCTGCTCGGCGGCGGCCAGCCTTAGGCCCGAAACAGCCGTTTCCCGGGAGAGGATGAGGACAGCAATCCATGCGCTGAGCACGCCTCCACCGACCATGACGACGAGGGCCGCACCGACGAGAAGCTTGTCCGAGATGGGGTCGAGAATTTCTCCGATCTTACTTACGCTATTCAACTTGCGCGCAAGATAGCCATCAAAAAAGTCTGTGAGTGCACCGACCGCGAAGATCACGGCGCAAACAATGTTCAGAATTTTTATATCCCAGGGATAGAGAATGCAGATGAAGGGGATGACGGCGATGCGGAAAAACGTCAGCTTATTCGGAAGATTCTTAAGCCAAGATTTGACCTCTGCCGTTTGATTTTCCATTCTATGCAACCTTCCTATCTGCGGGATCAATAGCCCAAAACCCGGGATTCAGGAGCCGTGAGTCCGCGTAAACTTTAGCAAATAACTGTGCCTAATTCGGTGCGGTAAAGCCAGTCCCAAGTTCTTGTGGTTTTGGAGCGACGCCAAGCTCCAAAAAGACGCTGTGCGTTATAATGTCGTTCCATTAATATAACTGAAGACAGCCATTGGTGACCATGATAATCGCTGCTTGAAGGCTTAAGAGCCGGCGCATTCAACCTGCCCGAGGTGCACAGATGGCTTTTACTATCCACACCGATCACTTAATCGTCGGATCCGGAATTGCTGGATTGATGCTGGCCCACAAATTAGGTCAGAACCACAAGGTTGTCATTATAGCCAAGGAAAGTCTGAGCGAAAATAACTCGAGTTACGCCCAGGGTGGCATCGCGTCGGTCCTTTCGCCCGAAGACTCCTTTGAAAAACATATCGAAGACACACTCGAAGCCGGCGCCGGACTTTGCCATCGGGATATCGTGCAGGCCGTCGTCGAAGCCGGTCCCGCCGCCATCAAGGAGCTTATTTCGCTCGGAGTGGACTTCACGCGCGGCAAAGGTGGCCCAGGCAATCAGCCTTATCATTTAACGTTAGAAGGCGGACATTCCGAACGCCGGATCATCCATGCCGATGACCTGACCGGTGCGGAAGTCGTGCGGGCTCTCATCGTGGCCATCCGCAGCAATCCCAATATCACGATCTACGAAAACATGTTTGCGATCGATCTTTTGACCAGTGACAAGGCGAGTCCGATCTTCTCCAAAAATTTTTGTCTCGGCGCTTACGCCTACCATCGTGACTCGCGGGAGATTTACGAAATCCGGAGCAGCGCGACCCACCTCTGTGCGGGAGGGCATGGCAAGGTCTACCTCTATACATCCAATCCCGATGTTGCGACCGGCGATGGCCTCGCCATGGGCTGGCGGGCCGGTTGTCGCGTGGCGAACCTCGAATTCATGCAGTTTCATCCGACCTGCTTATATAGTCAAAAAGAAAAGACCTTCCTGATTTCCGAGGCCGTTCGAGGCGAGGGGGCCATCCTCAAGACATCCGATGGCAGAGCCTTTATGCAAAATTATCATCCGCTCGAATCCCTGGCGCCTCGCGATATCGTCGCCAGGGCCATCGATTCTGAGATCAAAAAGAGCAATGTGCCTTATGTCTACCTCGATGCCCGCGCCATCGGCATCGAGAAGATCAAGGCCCGATTTCCAAACATCTATCGCGTCTGCCTGTCTCAGGGCATCGACATGAGTAAAGACATGATACCGGTGGTCCCTGCCGCCCATTTCAGTTGCGGTGGTCTCGTCACGGATGGTGAGGGACGAACCTCAATCACCAATCTCTTTGCGATAGGCGAAGTGGCCTGTACCGGACTGCATGGTGCCAACCGCCTGGCCTCAAACAGTTTGCTGGAAGCTCTGGTCTTTGCCGGTCGCGTCGCGGATCACATCGCCGAACACGGACTTGAAGAAGCGCCCTCTCTGCCCAACGTACCCTGGCGTTCGACCGGCTCGATCGAGCCTGACGAACTTGTGGTTTTGACTCACACCTGGGACGAAATTCGACGGATGATGTGGAACTATGTGGGGATCGTGCGCTCCGACAAACGTCTGCAAAGGGCTTACGCGAAGATCGTGGCCATTCGTCAGGAGCTCGAAACATTTTATTGGGAAAATCAAATCGACGTTTCTCTGCTTGAGGTGCGAAACCTCGCCGACGTCGCTTTCCTTACGATACGCTGCGCCTTGAAGCGCAAGGAGTCGAGAGGGATTCACTATACGATCGACTATCCTCATTCGGACGAAACCACCACGCCAATCGACACTGTCATTTGGTGAGCTGTGGGTCTCCGGCGATTTTCAGGGGCTGGCAAAAGCCCTGAAACAGGGTATAAAGGTCAGAATATTTTGAGCTTTCTTTGGGAGAATCTATGCGCTTAAAAAACATCGCTATTTCAAGCCTACTTTGTGTCAGTATTTTTCAAGGCTGCAAATGCAGTGAAAAACCTAAGACAGATGGCACAGCCGCAACTCCAACTGATGCAGCGAAACCAGCTGAGAATGCAACCGAATTGAAAATCGAAGACGTAACACCTGGTACGGGCGAAGAAGCTGTGGAAGGCAAAGAAGTAACCGTTCACTACACCGGAACGCTTACAGACGGCAAGAAATTCGACAGCTCCCACGACCGCAATGAACCTTTCAGCTTCCGCCTCGGCGCAGGCATGGTCATCCCAGGCTGGGAACAAGGTATCAAAGGCATGAAAGTTGGCGGCAAACGCAAACTCACGATCCCACCCCAATTGGGTTACGGTGAGCGCGGCGCAGGCGGCGTGATTCCTCCGAACGCAACTCTCTTCTTCGATGTTGAATTGCTTGGCGTAAAATAAGACACAAAAAAAGCCCCTCGAAAATCGAGGGGCCTTTCTTGGTTTGTTCGTTAGAACTTACTGCTTCGTAAACTTCCAGTTCTGATTCAGCCCGCCATGACAACCCCGTTGCTGAACTTTCGCTGCATCGACATCGAGGGTTGTTTACAAATAGCAAACTCCGTTCGCCATTCTTCCTCCCGCCTTTACCTCTCCTTCATGAGACGTCTTCAAAGATTCAATGCTTCCGGTTGGCAATGGCTTCGACCCATTTTTTCGATGCGCTGAGAATTTCACTCTCGCTCAAAGTTAAATCGGGGATGGGGATGCCAGGACAAAAGCTTTTCAGGTCCTTCATCTTGCCCAAAGGAACATCAGCCGTCAGCTTCCGAATCGCCTCTTCTAAATGTAGGGTCCCTCGCCCCTTCTGGGCAAAACATTCGCGTGTCCTCTCAAGAGCGGAGACGATGTCCTCCCGCGCGTAGCCGTATTCATTGTGCAACTGCCGGCTTATCGACCAGATCATGCTGGGGTCAACCATGTTCCAGGCGTGAAAGTGCAGTATGACTTCAAAGAAATGATCGAAGGGCAGTACAAGTTCGGTGAGGGGAGGGGCCTCGACGAGTTCGTAACGCGGAGCCTTTCGAATCAGGATGCCTGCGACCGTCATGCCTTCGGTCAACAAATCAAGATAAGGCTCGAGCGTGGGCAGAACTTCGTCGTTGACGCCACCAAAGCTCAGATATTCCCGATAGGCGGGAAGCGAGAGTTTCTTTTCAACGAAGAGTTTAACGCCAAGATAAATGAAAGCATCCAGCTCGGCGTTGTCACCAATGAGGATGAATTGGGAGTTTTTGGGAGCCTGGTTCATCTGCTTGAGTATCGTCGCTGTTTTATAGGCTGCATGCTGCTTTAGAAAGCGCAGCTTGCGCGACTTGATGTTGTAGGCCTGGTTCTTAAAGGTATCACTCGTCCAGTCGAGGCCGTCCATCGCGAGCTTGGATCTTATGACCTTTCTAAGCTGCGGCGGGGATGCGGATACAAAGTGAAGGGAGTTGGGTTGCATAAGGGATTGGTCGGAATAGAAATTTCCAAAGCGGCCTGCAAGCAGAGCGATAGGTGCACCCGTGACGGTTTGTTTTTCTTCTGCGTTTTCAAAGGCGATCTTGAGCATTGCCATCGGAGTTTCGAATCGTGTCTCGATGTAAGTTTTGTCGATATCGCAGATGATCTGAATCGAACTGAAAGGTTCGTGAATCAGAACCTCGGTGCTGATCAGTTCATCGAGGCGGTAGCGCGCCTCGCTCGTCGATTCACTCATAAACATCCTCCCGGGACCGCATGAACTATCAAGATTACACGAAAATGCCTTTCCCGCGAGAACTTTCCCCTCGGATTCTTCATGCATTGATTTATGTATCCCCTCGTTACAACTTGTAAAATATTATTAAATTTTTATTAATTTAAGAATCCTTTGGTCGCTGACGATAGAAAGCTGGGACTTAGTTCCCTTTTAGAGGATGACTATGCAAAAGCTTTTGATCGTGAGCCTACTCGTGGCTTTGAATTCTTGCGGCCAAAATAAGGGACCCAATGTCCCCGAACCCGAAGCGTCGTCAACAGCTGATGCATCCCCTGATGTTACGATCTATCAAAGTGGAGGTAGCTCCGATACCCTCCCTGGCTCGAGACCAGCCAAAGATCCGACCACGGTTGGGCAGATTGGATCCGTTCCCGGCGACTTGCCTGGTGTGCAACAGCCCACGACCAAATCCAATCCGAGTCCAACACCGACGCCAATGCCGGCGCCTGCGCCGAAACCAACACCGACTCCAGATCAGGTTGGTGATACCGTTCAGAAAACGATCACCCTCAATCCTCAGGACCAGCAATCGGTTTGGGAAGGTTGGGGCACTTCACTTTCGGGATGGGCCAACGGAATTGGGGCGTCTAATTTTGAAGGATTCTTCGCCGACCTTGTTTTCTCTTCCAAAGACGTCAAACTCAACGATAGGACCTTCCCCGGTCTCGATCTCAATATTGCGCGTTACAACATAGGCGGCGGCGGTTCAAGCGGTGATGTCTCGGCTTTTGCCGAAGTCGTCGATAAAGCTCCCTCCACTGAAAATGCGCACGATGGCTTCGAACCCTATCGTGATATCGATGGCTTCTGGAAGGATAATACCAGCAGTGATCCGGACAGTAGCAGTTTCGATTGGAACCGAGATTCAAGACAAAGAAGCATGCTTCAACTTGCTAAGGCACGCGGAGCCGATACGTTTGAATTCTATTCCAATGCACCGATGTGGTGGATGACCGATGAGAAGAGTTCTTCCGGTGGAGCCTTGAACGGAGAATCGAAAGGCAACTACATGCTCTACCTGGCAGCTGTGACGAAATATGCACGAACCCATTGGGGTATCCCAGTCAGTTCTCTGGAAGCCTTTAACGAACCAAGCTCTGGCAAATGGAAGTTCCCGGTCTTCCAGCAGGGCTGCAATATCGCGGTCGACGATCAGGCTCAGCTTTTGGGTCTCCTTAAAACTGAGATGAACACTCAGTCCCTGATGAATGATGTTGTCATCTCGAGTGCGGATGAGAAGAGTCCAGGCGATGCTCTGGCGAATCATGAAACGATGAAAAACAAGTCGATCGACATGAGCGAAGGATCGATGAAAGTCTCGGATATTTACGGCAAGATCAACGTTCATACGGCCGACAACGGCAATCCATTTCGAAGTAATGGTGATCGGGATAAACTCCGCGCCTCGGCCGGCAACAAAAAGATCTGGGTGTCAGATTACAACGACAATGATGAGAGCGGTCAATCTCTGGCCCAGAGTATTGTGGATGACGTCAACCACCTTAAGCCCACAGCATGGATCTATTCGCAAGTCGTCGAGCCTTATGGCAACAAAGGCCTGGTCACTGCCAACTACCACATGATGCCGACCGATGCGAATCGTGGGAAACCCACAGGTATCGCGGTCAAATACTATGTCATGGCACAATTCTCGCGATTCATTCATCAAGGTCAGACGATCCTGGGCTCAAGTGACGACCGAACGATCGTTGCCTACAATGAGACGACGAATAAACTCACGATCGTCTCAGTGAACATCGGCAATGAACAGACTGTGGAAGTTGATTTAAGTAAGTTGAAGAGTTGGAGTTCGACGATCATGCACGTAGGAACCAAATTCGATGGCAGCAAACTCTATAAAATCAAGCAGTATCGCACCTTTGCAACGAAGGTCCGCTTCACCGCGGAAGCCAATAGTGTCTCTTCCCTAGAGATCAGTGACGCTGTATTTCCGTAAATTAGTTGAGCAGGCTGTTGACGAGATTGACGCCGAGGCGAGCCGCGAGATTATTCTGAGTTAAGAGGGCCGTAGCGGTTTGCATCAACATGTTCGATTGAGTGAGCTTCGAGACTTCCTGCGCATAATCCGTATCTGAAATCTTGGATTTGGCAGCCGAAATGTTCTCAAACGCAACATCATTGTAGTCGCGCGCACGATCCAGACGCGATTGGATCGCGCCATATTCCGCGCGATAGCCTGCGACCTTGTCCAGGGCCTCATCGTAGATGGATGAAAATCGGCTGTCTTCAGGGGCCAGGAGTTCGATTGCGTCCCCGATAGCCACCCCGACATCACCGGCCAGGAGATCGGTGACAGGCTTGATGCCCAAACCGATGGTCGTTGCCACGATATTCTTTAAACCTTCAAAACGCACTTCATTGGTGTTTTCGCCTTCTTTGGCACTGGTCGGATCGCCGAGGCGCAGAATCATGCGTTCCGGGGTGCGTTCGTCACTGCCATTCAGAAGAGGCATGCCGTTGAATTCAGTTGTAGCGGCAATGCGATCGATCTCTTTGTGAAGGGCCGCGTACTCGATGAATAGAAACTTTCTCTCTCGGTCAGAAATAGTGCTGGAAGCGCCGGCAACGTTGATCTCTTTCATCCGGATGATCATGTTGCTGATCTCGTTAAAACCGCCTTCAGCGGTCTGCAGGAGGGAGACGCCATCATTAATGTTCTGTTTCGCGGTGCTGAGGCTTCGAAGTTTGAATTCGAGACCTTCAGCAATAGCTCGCTCCGTGGGGCGGGGATCTTGAGCCGTGAAGACCTGGCCCGAACTGAGCTTTGACAGGCTGTCAGAGCTGGCACGGGTGTGCTTCTCCAAATCATTGAGGAGCATTGCTGAATTGGCGTTGCCTCGACCACCGATGACAGACATTAGCTAGCCTTCTCAAGGTTATTGTCGATATTGATATCGTCGTCGCCTGATCTGTCATGCGTCGAGCCAAGTTGTATATCGTCGTTGCCAGTGCCTACATCGGTGAGCGGCATGTCCGTTTCTTTGCTAAGTGCCAAGGTCCTCGTGCGGCCCCGCATGATATCGAGATTGTTTTGACAGTACTCGACGCGATGCGAAAGGGCCCTGGCCGGATCGATCTGCGGGGAGTGGAGGCTTGGAACAGTGAGCATCTTGCGATACTGCTCTTCCCAGCCTGCCCTGAGGTTTTGCGTGCGGACAGTCAATTGCGAACTTTGATCGAGGAGGCTGTGAAAGCCTTCGGTTTGTCCGGCTGAAACCCGTTCCGAGTATTGAATCGCAAAATACTGGCGGCTCATGAGGCGCGAGAGACGATCGGTGTGAACGGCAAGCTGGTTGCTTTCGCGATGGATCGTGTCAGCGATCTGATCGACATCGTCCAGACGATGGGCGAGTTTGCCTGTCATGCGGGTGACTTCAAGACTATGTTTTTCGATCGTCTGGATATCGATTTTGTGTTCGGCACTGATGCGGATCATATCCGAGAGTTCGCCGGCGACCTGACGGGAAAGGTTCATCGTTTCCCGGCAGCGGTGATCGACGTCGACGATGCGGCCATGAGCTGCGCCCACCGTTAGATTGGTCTTCTCGAGGCAGCTAGACGCGCGACTGGCTTCAGCCTGAATCGTTTCCAAAAGTTCGGTGATCGATCGTGTCGCTGTCGAGGAACGGGCGGCGAGATGGCGAACTTCGGCCGCAACGACCGCAAAGCCTTTGCCCTGTTCTCCGGCCCGGGCCGCTTCGATCGAAGCGTTGAGAGCCAATTGATTCGTTTGTTCCGCTATGTCGTCGATAACGTCGATGATGTTGACGATTTCTTCGGCTCGTTCCGAAAGGCCTTTGACGAGCTTGTTGGCAAGATCAACATCGCCATTCGATTCCGACATTGCATGGATGAGCTTGCCGAAAATCTCCATGATGCCTTTGCTTTCTTCGTACATACGATTGGCGTCGGCCCGTCCACGTTCGGAGTGGTGCGAGTGTGAGGACGAAAACTCGAGCGACTTCACCAGGAGTTCCTGGAGGGTGCGCTGCATTTTATCGAGCATTTCAACCTGGAGTCTGACTTTGTCCTGACTCTCGCGGAACTGGTTGAGTTTGATCGAAAGAGAGTTCCATTCGAGACGGGCCGCCGCAGAATAATTGGAGTTGTCATCGGCTTGACCGCTGAGACGCTGGAGATTCTCAAGCGACTTGCTGTTTTGCGAAGAGAGTTGTTCCGCTTGGTTTTTGATAAAGATAAGCTGGCTTTCCAGGGCAATAATATCGCCGGATTGGGCTTCGAGAAGCTGGCGCATTGGCGACTCAGGATAGGCTTCCGCAGCGGCCGTCATCTGCAACTGGGATTTGATCTCGGACAATTCGTCCATTGTCTCGGCGAGCGCCGTTTGAAAGGTTTCCACCGAGTTTTTAGAATGATCCGTTTTCTTCGCCAGGTTGTCGTTGGCCTTGGGTTTCGCGGAGGTCGCGAGGAGATTTAATGTAGCAAAGCCAAGAGTCAAAAGGCCGAAGAGGGCTGCCAGATGGAGGGCGCGGAGTTCGAGGACTGCGGCGCCGTCGGTGATTTGAGCAAGGTTTTTCGCGGCTTGTTCAACAAGCGCCTGGTCGTTCGGGTTTTGTCCCAGGCCTTTGGCGACCTGATGCAAAGTCTGATTGACTCGGTCAAGTTCGCTATTTCTACGATAGCCGCTTTCGCCCCCGATAGACATGTACCAAACAAAGGCCGTGGCGCTAAGCAACCAGAGTAGACCGGCAATGAATTTTTGCCCCTGCATCTCAAACTCCTAAATCTGAAGAGAGTCTCGCCTGATGAATCGGCCAGGAAACTAAATACTTGAGATTGTTAGCAACCCGGTTCTGGGGTAGTATTTGGTCAAAAGTGAAAACCCTGGAAATAATGCTCTGGTTTCAGGAAAGGAGGCAATGACGACAGATGGATATTTTACTCATTCTTGGCCTCATCGTTCTGCTACTCGCGCTCGTTTTTGCTTTCCATCAGCGGACCCGCGTCCGAATGTTGAGCGTAAAACTAGAGGAGCAGAACGAAGCCCTCCAGTGGACCAAATGCACCCTGCTCGCCAGTGAATACCGCTTCAAATCGGCGATGGAAGCCATTCCCCAAATGATCTGTATCAGCAATAATGAAGGCGAACTCGAGTACATGAATGAACTCTGTGCCTCTTATTTGGATAATCCAAAATCCACGAAAGAGGGTGTAGCTGCCTTTTGGGATCTTGTCCATCCCGACGATCGCGATCGCGTTCGCTCCGCGGCCGTGCAAGGGGAGCTTACGGAGAAGGCCTACGAGATCGAGTTGCGATTGAGGCGGCCGGATCAGACCTATCATTGGCTCTCGTCGCGAGTGTCCCCTTTGCTCGATGAGAAAGGGAAGATCCTTCGCTGGTTTTTGACCGGCGCCGATATTCAAGCTAAAACCGTGGCTCTGAATCAAGCCTTCACAACGGAACAAAAGCTGAGGACCCTGATCGACAGCTTGCCGATCTTCATTTGGTCGGTCGATAAAGACGGCGTCTGCGATTTGATCGAAGGGCGCGTTTTGCAAAAGATAGGTCTCAAGCCCGGACAACTCATAGGCCTGCGTTACAAAGATTGGTTTGGGGCGACGGATGCCGCGATCACGAACTATCAAAGGGCCCTCGCCGGCGAAGAATTCTCCGTGATTCGGGAAGAGGCGGGAACGCGTCTCGAGCTTCATTATTCGACTCTCTATGACAGCAATAAAAAGCCAATTGGTGTCGTCGGCATTGGCGTCGACATCACGGATCTCCATCAGGCGAAGGTAGAGAGGGCTGAGTTTTTAGTTCGCGAAAATGCCGCAATGGAAGCCTCCCGTCTCAAATCCGATTTTCTCGCCAACATGAGTCATGAGATTCGCACGCCGCTCAATGGCGTCATCGGTATGAGTCGGCTCCTGCGCGAAACGCCTTTGACCGCCGCTCAGACTCCGATGGTGCAGTCGATCGAAGTCTGTAGCGAAAGCCTGTTGCGCATCGTCAATGATGTTCTCGATATCTCGAAGATCGAAGCCGGCAAACTCCTCCTTGAGAAAAGAAGTTTCGATCTTCACGCCTGCCTTGAGCACGTACATACGATCGTTGGAATCAAAGCTTTTGAGAAAGGCCTCGAACTTCAGATGAAGATCGACGCTTCCGTGCCCCAGTATGCCGTGGGCGATATGCATCGTCTCCATCAGATCCTGGTCAACGTTCTCTCCAACGCGGTGAAGTTTACGGAAAAGGGATCGGTGACTCTTGAATCCTGGGCTGTGCCTATGGGAGAGCAAACCGACCGGCTCCACGCGGTGGTGAGCGACTCGGGGATCGGCATGACCGACAATGAAATGCAGTTTGTTTTCCAACATTTCTCGCAGGCCGATGCCTCGACGACGAGACGGTTTGGTGGTACAGGCCTCGGCCTCTCCATCGCTAAAAACCTCTGTGAGGCGATGGGAGGTTCCATCTCCGTCGTCAGCAAAAAAGATGTCGGCACGCAGTTTAGCTTTGCCTTAAATATAGAACGATCTCTGGGCGAAACGGTCTCGCCCCCGCAGTGGGACGATGCGGAATACGATATCATGACAACCGAAGGGAAAGAGCTTTCCATCATCATAGCTGAAGACAATGAGATCAACAGTTACATCCTGCAGAATTATCTGAAGATATTGGGCCTTGAATGCGAAATTGTGCGCGATGGCGAGCAGCTCATTGAAAGACTCAAAGCAAAAAGTTTCGATATCGTGTTTATGGATATCCATATGCCCAGGCTCGATGGAATTATGGCCACGAAACTCATCCGTGAAGATATTGATCTTAAAGTGCAGCCTTACATCATCGCCGTGACCGCCAGCGCTTTGCTGGAGGACAAGAAAGCCTGCGAAAGTTCGGGCATGAACGACTTTCTCAGCAAACCGGTAACCGTGAAGGCGCTTTTGAACTGCCTCACGCGTCGATTGCAGGAGATTGAGCACAAGAGCCATCCCAAGGCTTTTAACGCCATCGGGCCCAACATCTTCGATGAGTTCGATGGCGATGATACGATTTTTGGAGAATTGGCCGGACTCTTTGAAAAACAAAAGGTCGAACTCTCAAGCGGCATAGAAGAGGCCATCGCCCAAGAGGATTTTGAGAGCCTGATGAGGCTCTCGCATACCTTAAGAGGGTCGCTCCACAGCTTTTCCTCGACTCTCGCCACACCCTGGGCCGAAGCCCTGGAAGCGGCGGCCCGAAGTCACAATATCGAAGTTGCTAAGAATTCTTACGCGCATCTTTCCCCTGAGATGGATCAGCTCAGCGAACTGATGAAGCGAAGGCTAACCGTTTCCGACAATGCCACGAACTGATCGCCAAAATCAGGTTTCCCCTGCCGTTATAAAGATTTAATTAGCTGACGTAACCATATGAAATCCCCACCCAATCCAGAAATTGTAAGTTAGGCTGCGGAAACGACGAAGGATATTTAACTAAAGAGTTTGATCCTCGGGTTTCGAGTCTTCTTAAAGGATTGCTATGAACCGGCTTACAACAGCGTTCCTGCTTAGCTTCTTGTTCCTGGCATCAGAAACGTCTTTCGCCATGTGCGGGACGAACATCTGCAGCGCCGAACTTCCCAACGATACCGATAGTTTTCGGGCCGTCGGAAGGATCAGCGTGCTCCTCACAAGTTCCCCCAAATGGTCGTCGGCCTATAGTAAGGACACAGACGATGTAAGTCCTTTCGATGGCAGTTGTGAGTGTAAAGGGGCGCAAGCCGCTGATGCGGAAGCGGATCTCACCGATCACCTTTCCGATCTCCATCTCACTTATGATTATTACAACGTGGAATGTTTCATGGTTCCCGCCCAAGGCGGCAGTCGTAACTGGTACACGCAAGGGCGCTTTAGCGTTGGCGACACCGAACGGACCTACAATGAGTGGGGGCTCTACTTTTGTCAGTCCAATCCTTTCCGCTTTAAATTTGGTACGGATCTCGTCGATTATCGTTTTGAAATCTCTCAGGCGCTTATGAACGACAACGACCTGGACGGCCTTGGTGGCAGTGATGACCATTGCGATAACTCGCTTAAGGCAGGTCCCAATTTTGGTTGGGATGCTCATCAAAGCGGAACTCTTCTGCTTGGTGAAGAAGCTGGTAATCTGAGAGGCTGCTTCGCTCCCAAGGAATGGCCTTCAGCCGAGACCCTCGGTTCGATCAAGACTTCCTGTGTTGCGACGGTAACAGGCAAAGCTCGCAAGGCTCAGGAACGCAGCGAAATCTTCAGAATGTCGGCCGTCGCTCCCTCGATCGTTCTGGATCAGGGCGACGAGTTGAAGAAAGCCGCACAAACTATTCTCAATCTCAAATACGAAAGCCAGGGCGATGTCTACGCCCACTGTAAAAACAATGATGTCGAGGGTCCCTTCTCAAGCGATCCACAGGGCAAGGAATATGCGGAATGGCAAGCAAAGGGCGCTTGTGGGGGTGCAGAAGAACTGGGCCAGTTGGAATTTGTTCCCTATGTTTTCGGCGGCAGCGTTGTCGTCATTTGTTCGGTAGCGAACGATGCGGATGGCGACGGTGTCGGCAATGAAGCGGATATCTGCCCCATGACACCCGCGGGTACCGCTGTCTATCCTGATGATTTTTCTGATGTTGATAAAAGAGGATGTCCCGTCACCTGTGCTTCCGGCGAAGAATATGTGGGTGGTCGCTGTCAAGTCCAATGCCCAGGCGGAAGCCAGCGCGATGGCATCACCAGCAACTGCAAGTGCGACGACTCCACAGTGTTTGATCCAAGTGCTGGCAACATCTGTGAGGACAAGGACGGAGATAAAGACGGTGTTTTGTGGCCTGCCGATCAATGCCCACGCACACCCTTTCCAGCGATCGTGAATGCTCAAGGTTGTGAAATGGATAGTGATGCCGACTCCGTAGCGGACCGCATCGATCACTGTCCCCTCACTCCGGCGGGTAGCTCAGTTGACCTTCAAGGATGTGCCCTTGACTCCGACGGTGACGGCATCGAAGATAGCATCGAATACTCCGACAGCAAAATCGACTGCCGAAACAGTGAAATGAGTGGTAGTGACGGTCAGATCAACTCCGCTCTCTCGAAAAGCATCATCCGCACCCGCTCAGCCTTCAATGGCAAGTACCTCGGTTGTCTCCGCAGTCAGGTCGATCTGGATGCTGACGGTGTTGCGAACGATATCGATCTCTGTTCCGCAACTCCCAAGGACGAAGCAGCCAGTCAGAGTTGCGCCGCGAACTCCAAAGTCTGTGGTTGTTCCTTCAGCGACCTCGATCTCGATGGGGACGGCGTTCGCAACGCGGAAGACCTTTGCCCAAGTTCAGCTGGTACCACTGCTGGCAAAGGCTGCGCAAGTGAAGACATCAATGCGCTGCCGGCGACAAACGCTTGTCCTGTCCAGAGTTTTGATGCCCTAACCCAAGACTTCTATCGTCAGATCGTGGCCGAGGGTCAAGCTGCGAACTGCCAGTCGCCCGTGGATGTCATCGACTCCTCGAACCGTGCTTACGGCCCGGTTTGCAAGGGGACCGAAGGTTATTACACCTATCAGTTGGAAAAGAACCTGAGCGCAGTCGTCTCGAGCAGCGCGGACCTAAGTGCCCGATCAGCCTGTTACCTCAGAGGTCACAGTGCAGCGACCATTCGCTCGGAGTATATCTCTCCACTCTATCAGGACCATCATGTTAAGATCTGGAAGAACCGCGAGCAGCTCCAGCTTCTGTCGGGGTCAAAACAATACGCCTGCAGTGCCCTGCTGAACGATTATAACGTTCACGTCTCGGCCTACCATGGACTGACTCTCGCCCCGAACGAAACTCTGGGTGGGCATGATCTAGGAGAAGCTGTGGAGATCTTTGATAGTGCTGCGCTTGATGTGGGGGCGGAGGCGGCCTGTGGCTTCTATAGACCTTCGGCAGTCCAGGATCCAACTCATTTCTTAAAACTCTATCCATAAGGAGGACGATCGTATGAAAAGACTTTTGACTACCGCCAGTGCTTTCGTCCTTTTTACAGTTCCAGAAGTGTCGCGCGGCGCGGCTAATGATGCCTGGATGAATGTTTACGTGAATGAAGTCCCATCGAGCAGTGGGACCCGTTACGAATATACGGTTCAAAACAAGAGCGAGCTCGCCATCACCGCCATCGAAATCGGCCGGAAGAACGGCTGTGTCGGTGCGCCTGCACTCGATTCCGAAAGTCTGGCCGACAAGGCTTTGTTTCTAGCGCCCACGAGCTGGACAAGCAGCATCAAGAAAGCCGAGAACGGCAGTGCCATGATACGCTTTGAAGGACGATCCACAGAGAAACGAATTGCAGGCTTTGTGGTGCAGGGCAGCAATCCCAATTTGAGCAGTGGATACGTCTGTATCTACCGGGCTGATGCCAAAGTCTGGCAGTTTAAGGCCGCGCTTCTCAAGGACGTGACAATTCCAAAAATCACTCTGAGCCTGAACCCAGTCAGCTTTCAAAGCGATACTCTCTTCCACGAGGTCAATGCCACGATCACAGGAAGCGACGACAGCGACAGTCAACCTCAAATCAAGCTGACCAGCATCAAATCGAGCCGAACTGATTTCGATTACGCGCAAGAGGTCAAGGATGCGGCCTTGGGCATGGATGATCGCAAATTCCAGGTCCTGGCCGATAAACTCGGTACCTTTATCGTGGAATATGAAATCAGCGATGCCGCCGGCAATAAAGCTTTCGCTTCCGCAACTGTGGCGATCATCGCCGGCGTGGACAAGGTAGCGCCGACACTCACCGTGGCGTTGAGCCCGAGCAACATCGAAGCGAACAATGCCCTGGTGACCATCGCCGCGACGATTACGGTCAAGGACAATATCGATAAGGCGCCGACCGTCAAGCTCATGTCCATTACATCAGACGCGAAGGACTTTGTGCTGGCGAATGACGTGAAAAACGCAGTGTTCAACAGCGATGACCGAAGCTACCAGCTTCTGGCAAAGCGTAAGAACAATATGGATCGAGTTTACAAGATCACTTACGAAGCGAAGGATGCTACGGGCAACAAGACAACCGTGGTCCAGATGGTGACAATCAAACACGAACAGAAGTCAGCCCTCGAGAAACTTATCGATGCGATTCTAGCTTTTCTGGTCAAGATATTTTCCCTCTTCCGCTAAGCTTTAAACCAAAAGAAGGCCGGATCTGAAATTTCAGATCCGGCCTTCTCATTTTGTCGGCTGCAGCACATTCTACAGAGTTTTTAAGAACGCGAGCAGAGCTTTTCTTTGATCGGCCGAGAGATTGCGGTACTTCTCTTGAGCCTTGGCTGCTTCGCCGCCATGCCAGAGAATAGCTTCTTCAATCGTGCGGGCACGACCATCATGAAGGAAAGCGCTATCGGGCAATACGGTCTGAGCCAGCCCTATGCCCCAGAGGGGGGTGGTTCGCCACTCACTGCCTGTTGCCTGGAAGTCCGGCCGGTGATCGGCAAGACCTTCGCCCATGTCGTGGAGAAGGAGATCGGTAAAGGGACTGAAGCTCTGGTTGCGGAGACTTTCGACAGGATGGGTACTGCCAGTCACGAGTTGGGCGACATGGCAAGACTGACAGCCGACGCTTTTAAAGAGCTGAGCCCCGGTATTCACGCTGGGATCGCTGCTGTTGAAGCGAGCCGGTACGGCGAGGGTTTGAGTGTAAAAGGCTGTGTGCTTTAAAGTTTCGATGTTGATATCGCTCGAACCGTCGAGTTCGGGATGCAGAGGGTTCGACACGCCCATGTCCTCCGCAAAGGCCCCTGCGGTCTGCGCAATAAGAGATGGGGCGGAAGACTTCCAGCCGAAGCGTCCAATCGATAGCGCGCCCTTTTCCGGGTTCCAAACATGATTGAGATGACCGGAGATACCATCGCCGTTCTTATCATCCGGATCTTCCATCGCCAGAAGTGTTTCATCGCTCACGGCTTCGAGTAGACCAAGGCCAAAGATGGGTGGCGTTTGACGCAAGGAGCTGAGTACACCAGTGGAATTCAACAGGGCTGCATTTGCACCGCTGAAGGTTACCGATGGTCGTCGCAACGTGTAGGTCGTTCCATCGGCAAAAGTCCCGGGGACATCCACCCAACCGATCTTCACCTTGGCTTCAGCCGTGCTGCCGAAGATCGCGTAGTCCTGCAGTTGACCGCCAAGGCCTGGAACACCAATCGGGCCTTCGCCCGGGCTTGGCAAGGCCCCTGGGAATTGTGTCAGCAACTCAGGATCGATACTGATGCGGGTGAGGATATGAGAGCGCAGAGCGCCGTCATCTCCCATGACCGGCATGCCGCGGCCGTTTTTAATGTGACAACTGCGGCAGCCCGTGTTGTTGAAAACGGGACCCAGGCCCGAGTTAAGTTGGCCCTGGGTACCGACAAACACTTCATCAAAGAGCGCATCACCCGTAACGTGAGACGCCAAATCATCTTCAGAAAGATTGGGGGCAGGAAAGGTGAACGCCCCGCTCGTTCGATTGGTAAACGAGGCGCCTCCTCCCGCAGGAGGGAATTCAATGGCGGCGGGGCTATCGTTGGATTTCCCCTTGCTGCCTCCGTTGCACGCGATTAGGCCCAAGACTAAAAAGATAACGGACGACTGACGACGTAACATGGCGCTACCTGCTGTAGTTTAGGGAAGAACAACGGGACGGACTTGAGTCTCGAGTAAGGTTCTAAGGCTGTTGATCGTGGTGATCGCGGCATCAATTTTAGGAGCGGCTGCCGGATCCTTCAGAGAATCGCGGAAAGGCTCTGGGATCACACCGATCGCTGCGATGCTGGCCGTGATGCCCGCTACAACTTGAGCGTCAAGTGCCGCATTTCGGGCTTTCACGAAGCTGCTGATACTTGCGCTGGCAACTGTGCCGTTCAGAGTTCCGAAATATACGTTGCGAAGACTGGTGATGTTGTCTTGGAAATCGACGAGTGAATTATAACTGAACTGACTTTCAACCTTGTTCGAATCCTGGTCTTTGTAAGGACCCGAAATCTTGCTGTTCGCAACTTCGTCCGAGATTCCAACCATCGCATCAAACATCTCTTGAACGGCCGATTGTGTGGAAGCGTATTTGTCGTTGCCAGCCTCGCCTGCCGAACTCAAAACTTTAGCATAAGGACTTGCACCGCTGGTCCAGGAATCACGAAGCAGGGTCGTGATGCGTGCGTGGTCCTGAGTGAGTTCGGTGAGATAAGCATCTTCTGCGGCGGTCATGCTAGCTATAGTTTTGCTTTTATTATAGCCCCAAAGTAGAAATTCAATCGAGTGAAACCCTTTGACATCTGTTTCCGCTGTCGCGACATCGGTTGGGGATGTGAGGTTCGCCTTAATTGTTTGCTCAAGTTTCGAGTGATCCAGAGGCCAGTCATCCATCTGCGGATCATAACCATTGCTATCGACCGGTCCGAACAGAAAGGCTTCGCTGCGTTCCCAGGGCGTACGCGTCGCGATCCATGCCGCGCGAGTCGCGTCTAGATTGGCTTGCGTTTGGCTGCCTGCAAAGAGAGCAGCGGCCTCTTTCATGGCGGCCGATTTTGCAGCAAGGTCATCGTAGGTAGGAATGATAACAGCGTTGGCAAACTGCGTAAGGATAGCTTTCTGCTCAGCTTGAACAGCGAGGTTTGCGCGATCATCGGAACCGCCGCCTGAGCTACCGCCGCAGGAGATCATGAGGAGAAGACTGGTCGAAACCGCTAACTTCTTGATCGAATGAAATGTCATGGTTTTATCCTTGCTTACAATTAAAATAGGAAGGAAGTATTAAAGCGAACTTCATTTTCAACCCGCAGATCCTTCGAGGCGAAAGATCGACGCGCTGTATCGAGTTTAAATGCGACCGATTTGGCGAAGAGATAATCCGCGCCCAGACTCCACACGCGGCGCGACCAACGATCCTGATCGATCTGTCCGGGCGCTTCTTTCGCGATGGTGTCGTAGTCTTCATAGCGAACGAAGGGAATGACTTTGTCCTTCTCATCGAGGCCTTCGAAGCTATAACCGACTTCCGCCCAGGCGGAGTACGCACGTTCCGCAACAGGACTGCGCAGAATGCCAACATACTTGGTCGAAAGAGTTGAGTTGCGATCGTTGATGTCTTTGGCGTTGCGAATATGCCCCGCGACATAGGAGGCTTGAGCGATGAGATGGTCCCAATCGCCTTTGGCGGTCCACGAAAGGAGGGTGAGGGGGGTCTTAACATAACCGCAAGGGGCCACGCTGTTCGCCGTGTTGGAATTCGCACCCGCCGAACATTTCTTTGTGAGATCCGACTGAGGGCGGTTTCTGGATGAGTCCCCATAATACACGGCAAAAGCTGTATCGAGACCTGGGATGAGACTCGTCGACCAGCGGGCCACGAATGCAGGATCGGTGCCTTTCACTTCGTCGAAACGGGTCTGGTAGCCACCGACTACAAAGTTCTGAGTGCTGAAGCCAGACGAATCCAGGCCGTTGATTGACTGGACTGTGTAATTATTGTGATCGGTACTGATACGATATTCCACACCCATCTCCGACCAGGCGTCCGGAATGATATGCGATTCACTTTCCGCGCGAACCGCTCCCAAATAATCAAGAGGTTCGTGGCTGCCGGGGAGCATCCCGAGAGCGACGGGAAAGCGGCCGATTCGGAGGCGCTGCTGCTCACCGAATTTCTTCTGCAGAAAGAGTTTTTCAAAGACGATCTCGCCGCCTTTTTCGGTCTCATTCTCGTATTCACCGGCTTCTTCGTATTCAAGTTCCACGGCTGAGCCTGTACCGCCGTGTTCGACTTCGAGTTCGGCTTCGAAGGTGAAGCCACGCGCGAGTTCGCCTTCAACTTCCAAACTGAAACGACGCGTATCGAGGAGGAGGCGTTGATCGCGCTTCGAGCCTTTGGGACTCGCTTTCTGGTTGGGACCGAAATCAAAATAAGTCATGACCAATTCGCCGTAACCGGAAAATTCAAAATTCGGCTTTTGAACTTTTTCAGCTTTTTCGATCTTCTCTTTTTCTTCCTCCTCCTCGGATGCCTGAGCCAGGCCGGGAAGAACTGTCGACAAAAGGATAGAGCCGCATAGAGGCGCGAGCCAAAATTTTAGGTTTGAGTGAAGTCCGAAGATCATAGGAAACAGTCCTTTTACAACCCACATAAGGCGGGATGAGAACCCTGCTGACAAGGCTTATCGACATGATAGCTTAGCAACCTTAATAATGATAACGATTCTTATTACAATAATGTCTTTAGAGAAAGTGAATTCGAATAAATCTTTAAAGCCATGATATTTTTGAATTACTAGTCTGTTCATGCCAGATGGACAATAAATGCTTGGGGTTTAACCATAAGTCCCTGTGACTTCTTGCAAATTTATGCTTTCCGTCTAGAGTTTATAATCGACTGGGCTTACACTAAGGGCAACTTTGGCTAACTTGGGAGTTCTGTATGAAATCTGCGAACTGTATTGCGCTGTTTTTGGGTCTGGCTTTGTATTCCTCGTCTTCTTTCGCGGTCGAGACGACTCTGACTTGTTCGGAAGTCGCTGCCACGGAGACCAAGTGTAAAGATTTCGATGTAGCCAGTGCAGCCTGTGACGTCGAGGTCCAAGCGGGAATCAAAACGAAAATCGATGCGGCGAAGCATGCTGCAGACGAATGTAAAAAGAAAAATGGCATTTCCTACGTAATGAAATGCAAAAAGGAAATAAAGGAATCGGCGACTGCAATCAACACGCCAAAGCAAGTAGCGGGCAGCCCCATTCAAAAAGAGCTGAGTGCGAAGCCTGACAGCTCCTGTGCAAAAGCAGACACTCTCGGTAACGCTACAGTTGTATGCAAAGGACCGAAAAAAATCCTCGAAGCCATGAAGAAAAATTGTATCAAGGACGGAGCAAAATAAGCCTTTTTGCAGAGTTAAAAAGCCACGAGACCTCTACGGAGATCGCGTGGCTTTTTCTATTGAAAATGCCACATCCTTTTGACGCCTACTCAGCTTCACAAATTGAACATGGAAATTTACGATCGGATCGTCGATATTATGGGTCTGGATCTCATGCTTTTGCGGAAAGGGCGCCCCCTCTATGACCTTGGAAACAGAAAACGATCTTGAAGGCTTAAGGCGCATTGGTAAAATCGTTGCAAACTGTCTTCAAATCATGGGCAAAAGTATCGAACCTGGAATGACGACCAAGGAATTGGACGATATTGGCGAGCGCTATCTTCAGAATCATGGTGCGCAATCCGCACCGCGTCTCGTATACAATTTTCCGGGCACGACCTGTATCAGTATCAATAACGAAGTTGCGCATGGTATACCCGGCAGCCGGGTGGTCCTGGCAGGCGATATGGTGAATATCGATGTTTCAGCGGCGATGGACGGATATTTTGGAGATACAGGAGGATCCTTCATCGTGCCTCCCGAGAACAAAGTCAAACGCCACCTCTGTGATTCCACAAGAAGGGCTCTTGAAGCGGCCATGCTCGTCGCCCGCGCCGGGCAACCACTCAACGGAATCGGTCGGGCGATCGAAACCGTGGCGGCCCATCACAAGCTTACGATCATCAGAAACCTGGGCAGTCATGGCGTTGGGCGTGCGCTGCACGAAGCGCCTGAATTCATCGCTCCCTACTACGATCCCAAAGACAAACGCATGTTAAAGGAAGGAATGGTTATCACGATCGAACCCTTTCTCTCGACGGGCGCGACGCACGTCGATGAAAGCAATGATGGTTGGACGCTCTTCACCAAGCCGAAGTTCCTCTCCGCTCAATACGAACACACGATGGTCATCACCAAGGGAGCGCCTTTGCTCATGACCCAGGCGGATGCTGTCTAAAGTTGTCTTGTTCCACTCGCGGTGGTCTTGCCGCCCAGCAGTGAAATAATCTCGCCGGTCACATAACTACTGTCCGCATTCGATGCGAAATACACATAGGCTGGCGCGATCTCTTCAGGTTGCGCCGGCCTTTTATAAGGCGTCGACGCAGCGAAGGATGTGATCTCTTCGGCATCCGCATCCGATAGATTGAGCGGAGTCCACACGGGCCCGGGTGCCACACAATTCACCCGAATACGGCGTTCGACCAATCCTCACAGGTTTTCCCGAGGTTCGAGCATGCTTGAGGCAGAGATGCAAAAGCGATTCCAAAGAGGAGCGTTTGCTGCGAGCGCCATGAGCTTTGGTTGGAAGGGGACAAATCCCGACAATGAATTTCGCTTGATTATAAATGCCTAAGATCTAAGGGATTGATATCGTTTTGCTTACTCTAAAAGGCGTGGTGATAATTGGTCGGTTTCTTATGGGCTTATCATAGTAGCGGGTCGAATTTTGATATATACCCAATCCAGGTATTCGGCGCGACGCACGGTATTTCACAAGCGGGAGGACTGTCACCCATGTTCCGTAAAAAATATCTTATAGCAGCAACTTTGGGCGTGTTTTCGCTCAGTTTGTCCTGCCAAAAGAAAGCGCATAAATCGGCTCCGCCCGCGATAGACGATGCTGCCGTTCTTCCTTTGCAGAGTGCGGCTGACCCGACCGCGACGCCGATCGAACCTCCGGTTGCCTCGCAGCCGAGCCCGGAACCTGAGCCAACCCAACCAATCGAGCCTCCGGTTGCCTCGCAGCCGAGTCCGGAACCTGAGCCAACCCAACCAATCGAGCCTTTGCCTCCTGTCGAAATCCCGACCAAACTGAAGATCAAAGAGAGGCAGTTTTGGGTCTACGGAAAGAAGGACGGCCAGCTTGCGTTCAATACGCCCTGGGATGAGGAGGAAGGTGATGCGATCGATCGGGATGGAAGTCAGGTGCCTGAGTATGCAAAAAGCTGCTTGAAGACTGCGGAAGAAAATTACGAGAAGCTGTCCAAGCTTGGCTCCTTTCAAAGCCGGATCCAAAAGCTCCTGGCCAGCGGTGTAACTGCGGATCTGACCTTTCTCGTCGTCACCGTTGATAATGACCAGGAACGCGACAATCTCCGGAAACTGGATCGCGACAGTTATTTCTGGCAATGGACGGATCTTCACAAGAAACCCGTATTGGGCATGAACGTCTACGAACGAGGAACCTGGGTCTGGGAAGTCATCGCCAGTCCTGGTCAGTGTCTTGGTCCAGAGTCGAAGGAAATCAGACGCCTTCTGGATTACAGCGCGAAACGTCTAGCCGAGAAAGGAGCGAAATCGTGAAATTTCACAAGCAACTGCTTCGCGCAGCCTGTCTCTCTCTTGGAGTTTGTATCTTGGCCTGTGAGCCCTCGGAAGTGAGTCAGGAAAAGATTACATCGGTGGCCCATAGTCCTGTTAAGCGGCAGTCAATTGGCAATTGCTGGCTCTACGCTCAAGCCACCTGGCTCGAGTCCATGCTTAAAACCACGACCGGTGAAGACATCAATGTTTCGGAAACGTATTGGACCTACTGGGACCTTTACGGAAAGCTCGAGAAGAATGAGCCGATTCCTGATGAAGAATTTCCAACCGGCGGTGGCTGGAAGAAATCTGTCAGGCTGATCAATACCTACGGCTGGCTGAAAGAAGATGAATTCATTCCCGAAGAAAAAGATTTCGTCATGTCCAAGGCTCAGGCCTGTGCAGTGACTTACATTCAGGATCAGGGCAAAGAAGGCGGGACACTCTTCGATGTCAGCCAGCGGACGCCTGAACTCATCCGGCAGGAGCTGGATAAGGGCTTTAGCTGTCAGGGCAAGTACAAGTTCGATATGAATACGGCCTATAAGAATCGTCATCTGGCCTCGTCCACCATGCTCGTCGATGTGAAGACGCGCGAAGAGCAATCGCTTGAAACCTGGCTGGGACTGTGGAAAGAGGCCTCGGTCAGTGGCGGCAATAACTGGGGATACTACGAAGGCAAAAAACTCCCGACCGAAGCGGAGTTGGTCAACTACAAAAAGATCGAGCAAAGAATTAAGAGGGCTCTAAACGATCATCAACCCGTGCTTCTCTCATGGTTTGTGAGCTTCAACGCGGCCAACGAGAAGGGGCTTTTCAATCTCAGCACTCTCGCTCAGGCGGGCGAATTGGGCCATAGCGGCGGTCATATGATCGTACTTTATGATTACACAGTAACCGACGTTCCCGGTCGCGGAACCCTTCCCGAAGGTGATCTGAGCGATGATGAAAAGACCCTGGCCCTTTCGGGCAATCTTGAATATCTCGTCGTAAAAAACTCTTGGGGAGCCGATCGTCCGGATCGTCCCTGGCTGGGCAATGGGTATAGTCGCCTCAGTTGGGATTATCTAACGGGCCGCTACGATAACGAAGGCGTATTTAGCAACTTCATTCGCGGAGTCGTCCTGCCTCCCGGATATTAAAAATCCCAGAACAGCAGTGAAGTCGATAAGATAATCGGCGTTGATAAAATGCTCGCATGGGTTTTCCGTTCTTCTAAACTTATTCAAACCTATCCAAATGTCCTTTTCAGGACATCTGGGAAAGTCGGGATCGAGGCGCAAGAAATCAAGCTAAGCCATTCACCAATGGATTGTGCTAAGTTGTGGGTCACTTCGTCGGCTCGAGGAGTAGGGCCGTGATTTGGGATCGCTCATTTTAGTCTGGCTCTAAACGCCAAGCGGTAGAGGCTTTTTGCGCAGGATCACCTCGATCTGAGCCAATGCGTTGGAACGTGTTTGATCGACGAGTGAATGGCGATTGAAAAAAGCTTCAGCCTTTTCAGAAAAGAAATTCAAACCGCGTTTTTTCAAGCTACCAATAAGGCGGGTAAAGAAGCGGAAGATAGCGCCCGTTTTAAAGAGGCCGTGCTTAACAAAACGACGGTCATATCCGATGTCATTCAGCGATACACTGACAACTTCGACATCCGGCAATTTTGCTACAAAGTCGATAACGTTGATCGAGACAGGTGACCAGCTCTTCTTCTTGGCAAGAGTGAAGGTGTGCTTATGGTCGCCGTTAAAGCGACTTGGAAAGACACCCTGTTCATAGAGGTCTTCGTCTGGAACTGTGAAGAAAAGAAAACCTTCCGGTTTGATAAGCCGCCACCATTCCCTAATTGCTTCCGACGGATTGTGCATATGCTCGAGACAATGCGAGGAATACACGCAATCAAATTGCTTTTTTACAAACGAAGTGATGTGGTTGGCGTCACCTTGAGCCAGATCAAAAACTTCCGCATGGGCGACAACAGGGTCTTTGCCCGCGCCTATGTCGAGAACGCTTTTGCTTAGAATCGATTTTTCAAAATCAGTAAAGTGTGCCGACGATTTCTTGCTCTCATCCACTTCAGATATTCCCCTGGCAGTGCATTCAGCCTGATTAAAGATGTCACATGGTGTTGTGAATTCGTGCTTGAGGGACTTTAACCACTCGCGAAAAAACCAGCAAGGACTTACGCTAAGTCTGCTGTTTTTTCATAAATTATTTTCTTGATAAATGACCGAAAGACGCGTTTGAACGAACTCACGCGACCAGAAGCTTGGAATCCAGGGCATAGCACTCAAGCTCGATTTTCGCTAATTCAAATTCGTGCTGTATCAATACGACGACGGTGATTAGAATTGAAATCAGGCCGAGCACGCCCTTAGCTCCCATAACAGCAGATGAAAAAAGCTATTCACTTGTTTTGCAACAATTCAGTTCTCCTTTTGGGTAAGGAATCAATAGTATGAGGTCAATATTATAAACCTCTGAAACCATGATATATAATGGGTTCAAGCGCCTTGTAGAGCGTCTTTTTAAGACTTTGGTAACGTGAATTGGTCAGGTATCTTGATTTATCGGGAAGAATAGCGAAATTCGAGCTTTAGAGCTGAATTCAGGTGAAAAAATAGATCAGCCTGGGATAATCTCTCGGATGAGCTGTCGCGGTCTTGAGACTTGATCTGTCCTCTCGTCTACCGCGACTTTCGCTTTTAAGGCTGTGTCATGGAAAAGATTATGGCGATAAAAACTGATAATCGTTTGACAGTGCCGCTGGAGCGCCTGGACGTCAAACATAACTTTTGGAATAATGTTTCGAAGTCGGTCAGCCATGAAAAGCAGCGTGACGATGGGCCGTGGAAACAGGAACATCAAAAGGCGGAGATAGTGAATTCAGTTCAAGAGATGCTCGATAATCTCCCGATTTTTGCAGGAACCGTATTGCCCAGTGGTGTGGTCACATTTGTTAATGATCTGGCCGTGCAGGAAAGCAGTCACAGCAAATCCGAACTCATCGGCCGGGTGCTATGGGATGGTTTGTGGTGGTCACACGATCCCGCACAGAGGGAGAGAATTAAAAATGCCTTCAACGATTGCGTGAACGGTTCGGTCGTGCGATTTGATGTGCCCTATGAAATTCGTGATGGCCACGATCAGGTCCGGTGGACCGACTTGATTCTCAGGCCACTTTTTGATGAATTGGGCAAAGTCAAATGTGTGTTGATCTCCGGGATGGACATCAGCGAAAGAAAGCGTCAGGAGACTGAGCAGAGGAATGCGATACGAGAGAGCGAGCTTTATTTCCGCAGCCTCGCTGAAACTCTGCCGCAAATTATATGGACCGCTAATGCTGCTGGTGAAATCAACTATACCAATAGCCAGTGGAAGGAGTATTCCAATTCGATCTATCCCTCTGACTGGATAAGCTTTGCCCATCCTGAGGACAAGGATCGAGGACGTCAGGCCTGGAATGACAGTATCGAGACCGGTCAGCCCCTGGAAGTCGATATCAGGCTACGTGGCAAAAACGGTTCCTATCGTTGGTTTCTCCTGAGAGCTGTACCGACCAAGGATAAGAGTTCGAACATCATGAGCTGGTGTGGTTCAGCGACCGATATCGAGGATCGGAAGATTCAGGCCAAGGAACTCTCTGATGCGAAATTGGAAGCGGAACGGGCTAACGCGACGAAAAGCGCATTTCTTGCCAACATGAGTCATGAGATCCGAACACCCTTGGGTGCGATTCTTGGTTTCACCGATCTCCTGCGAGATCCGAGTACAGGCCCTGAAGAACGTCTGGGTTACATCGATATTATCAGTCGAAACGGTAAGGCGCTCACGCACGTTATCGATGACATTCTCGATCTTTCCAAGGTCGAGGCCGGACATCTGGAAATTGAGCGGATGCCGTTCAGTCTACCCGATCTCCTCAGCGAAATTACATCGCTGTTCAGCGAAACGGTGAAGGCAAAACGTCTCTATATGACTCTCGCCATCGATTCCAACGTCCCGAACCAAGTTCTTTCCGATCCAGCGCGTCTTAGGCAAATCCTAATCAACATCATTGGCAATGCCGTAAAATTCACAAGTCTCGGCGGCATAAAAGTTCGGGTGGAATCGGCTCTAATCAACTCAGACAAATCCACGATCACCATCTCGGTGGCCGATACCGGTCCAGGGCTTATGCGCTCTCAGCAGAAGAAGTTGTTTCAACCTTTCACGCAGGCTGACAACACCACCACCCGTAAATACGGAGGAACGGGATTGGGTCTGGCGCTTTCCAGGCGTCTCGCTCAAGCGATGGGAGGAAATATCGCGATCTCGGAATGCAAACTGCGTCGCGGCTGTACCTTCCAAATCACGATCGAGGTCGAACATCCTAAATCGGAGGCGAAAGTGATTGGCGTGATTACCAGTGCCGGCAAAGACGATGGGGGGGTTCTCTCTAAAGCCAAGGTTCTGCTCGTCGAGGATGCACTCGACAACCAAATCCTTATCAAACGCATCCTGACCAAAAAGGGAGCCTCGGTGGATGTGGCGAACAACGGGCTTGAAGGTGTTGAAAAGGCAATGGGGGGCAATTACTCCATAGTCCTGATGGATATCCAGATGCCTATCATGGATGGGTACGAAGCGATCCGTAAGCTGCGGTCGCTCGGCTATCACGGAACTGTTTTTGCGCTGACTGCTCATGCTATGGCGGAAGAGCGCAAGAAAACGGCCAATGCGGGCTATGACGGTCACCTGACGAAGCCACTCGATACCGAAGCACTGATTCAGACGATCCGTGATCACCTTCATTCCTAGAGCCTGAGAGGAGAGATGAAGGCTGGTGATTCTTGGCGAGATCAAGTAGTTTCGGGACTTCATAATTCCCGGGTGGAGCATTCTACCAGGGGCTTGGGAGTGTCGAGGCATGGGCCTAAGAAAGAAAACCAGCGAACGTTGTCCAAAATGTTTGATGCGGCTTGAGAATTGTTTGTGTGCCCTCATTCCTCAGCTCGATCTTCCCACGCGCCTCGTGGTGCTGATGACCAAACGGGAACTTATTACACCGACCAACACGGGGAGGCTTGCCGCGCAGGCCTTGCCCAATAGCGTCATCCTCACGACGGGGGATCAGTCGCGGCCCTTCGATCTACTCGAACACCTCATGCCTGATCGCCCCAGTATCGTACTTTATCCGAGTGAAGAGGCCCGGGTTATCGACGCCGACTTTGTCAGGAAATTGAAAGGCCCGGTGAATCTCATCGTGCCCGATGGCAACTGGCGGCAGACCAGCAAGATGCGGCGACGCATACCCAATATGATCAATTTCCCAGTGGTGAAAGTCGCCTTGGCTGGTGAGAGTCTTTACAAGGTTCGAAAAGAAACGAAGGCTGAAGGTCTGGCGACGATCGAAGCGATTGCCCGGGCGCTCGGCGTTCTCGAAGGGCCTGATGTGCAACTCGCGTTGGAAACGCTTCTTGATGTGATGGTGACGAGGACTATGGCGAGTCGGGGACTGTAGGCAGTTGTTGACGCCACACAGTTGTAGTATCAAGTTTTCATACAATTTCAGAATTCCTACCCAAGCTCTTCAAATGATCGTAGAATGTCTCCATTCTTTTCTCGGTAATATCGACAAATCCAACGGAATTTCCGAGCTTCGGATTTAAAAGGTAGAGTTCATGAAACGGTACTCGATACGTTCCTATCTCCTCTTTTTCTGGCTCTTCCGCTAAATATGTGGGCCAGGGAATCTAGGTATAGATGAGATTCATGGAATTTATCGTGAATATCGGGTGGAGTTCAGCCAGAAAGATCAGCCAAATGTCCTCTCTTTTCAAATAGATAAGATAAAATTAACGATAGCTTACGAGCTAGTTGTCTTATCTAACGACTCTCTGCTCAGATCCTATCACGATCGAGCCGATGAGCTTCTATTACCGAGAGGAGAAAGGCAATGAAGCTTCTGAGCCTTAGGCTCGACCTAGCAAATCAACGTCGCAATCACCTGATGTGGCTGAGGATTTTCGCGTTCTTAGCTTTTGCGATCGGGCCTCTAAGTTGCAACAGTCTAGATGTTTTCAGCAACGGCTCGATTGCTTCGCGAAAGTTCGTAGGGGTCGACGACGTAAGATTAACCGAGGCAGGAAAGTTACAGCTTAGCTGGACGTCGCCTTCGGCAAAGCCGGGGCTTAGCTTTCAGGTCGACTTCATAAAGGCAGAAGTCCTGCCATTGGCTTTTGAGTCCATCACACCGACTGCTGCGAGCTCGTTAACTTCCGCAACAGTCGATCTCGAACAAGACGATAGTTCGCTGGTTTGGAATAGTCTCGCGACTGTTACCGATGAAACGACTTACACTTTCGATGAAGCTATAGAGCTTGGCAGCTATTACATTTTCCGGGTAACGGATGAGAAGAGTAAGCTTTCAAAGCGGCACCTCTTAGCTGTCAAAGCTCAATTGTCGGCTCCTCCCCGGTGGCAGATTATTTCAGCTAAGGATGGGATAAGCATAGTTTGGGATCTGGTACCTGGTGCGAGTTCCTATAAGATCACGGGTCTTACTCCAGCGAAGTTCTCAACTCCAAATACCTACCTCAAGCTCGATCCCTATAGCGCGGAGGTAGACTATAGCCTCTGCATAGCGGCAGCTCACGGTATCCTTACTTCAAGTAGCTGTACGCCGGTGCTTATTCCTGCCAATCTTTCGCGGGTAAAAGCTATTTCGGTGACGACTTCGCTGTTAGATGGCTTTTATAAGAGGGGGACTGTCATCCCCATCGCCGTGAAGTTTTCGAGCAAAGTATTTCTGGCTCCTCATGCGGATTTAAGTCTTCAAATTAAGCATGGCGCCACGATGAGCCTTGCGCCCTATGGGAGCGGCAGTGGTACGGATACTCTCATCTTCTCGTATAGCGTGCGCAGTGGACAGGATACGATAGCCCTGGATGCCGTGAGTCTTTTTTCTGCAGATAATCCAAAGGGACTCTTGGATGAAGGGGGTCGACCTCTGCTCTATAGTCTTCCTAGCCCTCCTGGCGGAAAGAGCCTGGCCGAGCAAAAGCAGATCGAGATTGATACCGAAGCGCCCATGCCACCTTCCGCCATTTCTTTCGTAAGTCCCATCAGTGCCACGCTCAGTTTTGATGTCAGTTGGATGCCAGGGATCGATGCTCACATGGGAGGGTATCGGACTAAGATTTGTTCGGACGGGGCCTGTTCCCTTACTTGCGGCCCTGCAAGTGTTTTGAGTCCCCTGCTCACAGCTACCAAAGTAGGCGTGGATGGAACATCTTACTTCGCCTGCGTTCAGGCGGAGGACCTGGCGGGCAATCTGAGCGCTTGGGTTGCTTCGGCTAGCCCTGTTACCGTGCAAACTTCGGCCCCATTGGTCAGTTCGGTATCAAGCCCCACTGCAAATGGAATCTTTAAGGTCGGAGATGTGCTTCCGATTTGGGTCGTCTATTCGAGCAATGTCTATGTGACGAATGGCAATGACTTTAGCTTGACTCTTGAGACGGGAGCTACGGATAGGTCTGCGGTTTATAGCTCGGGCAGCGGCAGCAATACGCTGGTGTTTCTCTACACAGTTCAGGCAGGCGATACGGCGAGTGATTTAAATTATCTTTCTCCAGGAGCCTTGAGTTTGGGCAGTAGTGGGGCCTTAAAGTCGGCTGCAGGAGTTGGCGTTTCCTTGGCTCTACCCGCTCTGGCGGCCTTGGGATCTTTGGGTACACTCAAGAATTTTATTATCGATACGACGGCTCCGTCCTTACCGAGCTCGGTGGGTTTTGCTTCGGCCTTCAGTACCGGGTTAAATCTTGTTATGAATTGGGTCGATAGTACAGACACGAACGCTCGCTATCATAATGTAAAGATTTGCGCAGCAAACGATTGCGCCTCGGGCTGTTTCGGGTTAACGACAGATCTTCTATCGCCCGTGACTATCGCCGGCCTCAACGGCTCCAGCTACTACGGCTGTGTGCAAGGCGAAGATCTTGCAGGCAACCTGACCCCATGGGTTCCCTCGGTAAGCAGTGTAACGATCGATACGACTTTGCCGACGGTCACCCATATTTCGAGTCCAACGGCCGATGGTTTTTATAAGCAGGGCACTGTTGTTTTGATCGATGTGACATTCTCGGAGCCAGTTTATGTGACGAGTCCGAGCGACCTCAGTCTAGCGATGGCCGCAGGGTCCAACGCAGTTTATTCAGGAGGCAGCGGTTCTTCGATCCTAAGGTTTACTTACACCGTTGGAGCCTCGGATACCTCCCCAGATCTTGATGTCGCAGGGGCAGGAGCTTTATCTCTCGTATCCCTGGGGGCCATCAAAGATGCCGCTGGCAGCAATGCGAACTTAACTTTACCAACATCTGCATTATCAAGTGCGAAAGCCATCGTGATCGATACGACTTTGCCCACTGCACCGACTGCCGTTGGATTTGCTGGGACGAAGAATTCTTCCTTGGACTTTCCGGTCACTTGGACGAACAGCATCGACGCGAATCTTCGCCGGCACGATATTATGATCTGTGCTGCGAGCGATTGTACGACGTCCTGCAGCAGCCCGGTCTATCAACTTTTATCACCGGCTACCGTAACGGGCGTGAATGGAGGAGTTTACTACGCCTGCGTTCGGGGCGAAGATTCGGCGGGAAATGTATCGGCTTGGATTCCATCGGGTGCTTCGCTAACGGTTGATACCAGTGCACCGACGGTCTTGGATGTGTCGAGTTCTTCGGCGAATGGATCCTACAAAACAGGGGATACGGTTGATCTTACTGTGCAGTTCTCAAAAGCTGTTTATGCTTTGAGCAGCGAAGGTTTCGGCCTTCTTCTTGAAACGGGAGCGACCGATCGAACGGCAAACTATCTATCCGGTAGCGGCACGGCCACGCTGAGTTTTCGTTATACGGTTCAGCCAAACGATGAATCGACCGATCTCAACGTAACGTCAACCACCTCCCTCACCCTGACGGGAAGCTCGAGTCTCAAAGATGATGCTGGAAATTCAGCAGTTTTAACCCTCCCAAGCATTGTCGGGGCCAATTCGATTGCTACGCATAAGGCTCTCGTCATCGATGGGGTTTCCCCGAGCGCTCCAAGTTCGGTAGGCTTTAGCGGAGTGAGCAGCACAAGTTCTACGTTTAACATGGCCTGGCTTAACAGCACAGATAACTCTTCCGTTTCCCACAATACCAAGCTCTGCGCAGCAAATGACTGCTCAAGCTCTTGCATCAGCCTCGGCACCTCAGCAGTCTCCCCGAAATCTATGACTGGGGTGAATGGCGGCAGCTACTACGGCTGCGTGCAAGGCCAGGACGCGGTGGGCAACAAGAGTTCTTGGGTCGCTTCGCTGACTCCTATCACCGTTGATACGAGCGTTCCCATGATTATAAACGTCTCTTCGACGGCAACGAACGGCTATTTCAAAGCTGGGGCCGTGATTCCGATCACGCTGACTTTTTCGGAAAATGTATACGTCGCCAATGAAGGCAATTTCCGCCTGACTCTTGAGACGGGGGCGCTCGATACCCAGGCGGTTTATGCTTCGGGCTCAGGTTCGTCGACTCTGACCTTCAACTATACGGTCGCTGCGGGCGACAATAGCGCTGATCTTGATCCAATTGGAACGATGCCACTGACCTTAGGCACCGCGGCCTCAATCCAAGATGCAGGCGGCAATAACGCCTCTCTCAGTCTTCCGGTGGGCGGGAGCTCTTTAGCTGGACAAAAGGCACTTGTAATCGATACGACGCTGCCAACGTTACCTTCGGCTATTAGCTTTGCAGATGCCTATTCTTTAAGCCCTACTTTTCTGATGAGCTGGACATCTGGAACCGATACGAACTTTCAAGCAAGTGATGTGAAACTTTGTCTGAACAGCGGATGCTCAACAAGTTGCGTAAGTCCCACATCATCCGTGATATCCCCCGCCAGTGTCACCGGCGTGGTGGGCACGACTTATTATGGCTGCGTGCAGTCGCGCGATCTTTCTGGCAACGTGTCTGGGTTTGTTGCATCCGCTTCCCCTATTTCTGTCGAAGCTTTGCCAAGTTTTGCAGGAGTTGTTTCTGGGGAAGTCTTAGGTAGCTGGGCTGATGGTACAGGGAAACTTGAGTTGACTTTTGGCGCCACCCCGGCCGCTTCTATTCAGAAATATGAGGTCTTTTATAGTGGAAGTCTAAGCTATGGCTCCTTTGACCTCTCAAATCCCATTGCGACAATTCCCTATGGGGACCCGACCTATGACACGACGCCGACGGATACCAAGCTCCTGGTCTCGGTACCCGTCGCGTTGCTCAAAGATGGCTACTATTATGTGCGCTACTCCGATGCGAACGGCAAGTATGTTGATCCGAATCGATCGATTTCAAGTCTTGTCTACGTTCTCAAAGGCACTCCGGGCTATGCTCTTATTCCGAAGAAATTCTCAAGCCTCGCTTATGACTTTTACCTTATGCGCTATGAGGCCTCGCTCTCTAGTAGCGGAACAAATGCCGGCGGCGATACCGTGACAAGCACCGAAGCCAATCTCACAGGTTGCTCCTATAAATTTCATGTCGATGGCACCGTCACTGACCCGAGCTGTGGCTCAAAGGTTATCACCAAAGCGGCAGAAAGTTTGGCAGGCGTGACTCCTCAGGCCAGCATCTCCTGGCCCACAGCCTATTATGCTTGTCGAAATGCGAGCAATGCGAATGCCAAGGTTCGCCTGCCCACAGCCGAGGAATGGCGCCGCGCTTCGAAATGGATCGGGACGAATTATGCGAGCATGTGGACAACTTACTCGAATAATGCCGGGGGAAATTGCAATGTAAGCTCGGGTTCAGCTGCGGCCGCTGGATCAGCAGCTCTGTGCAAAAACGCTTTAGGTCTGCAGGATATGGCTGGGAATCTCCGAGAATGGGTCGATAACAGAATGTTGCAATACAGCATCAGTGGCAATGCCGAGACCCGTTTTAGTTATGGTCCTACGATAGGCCGGACGTTGCCCAATGGTATCGATAACATCGTTCGACGATTTCATAAAGTCGATCCCGGCACGAGTGGACTCGCGATGACCCTAGGAGCTGATTTTAAAACACCAAGTTTAGCCGATCAAAAGCAGTATGGGGCGGAGGCTCAAGGCTGGACCGATCCAAGCACCACGAGCGATACAGGTATAGGTTTTCGTTGTCTGGGTTTTCGCGCCGACACGATGCCGACCATGAGTCAGCTTGCCTTGCCGGATGAGCCTAAATTTAAAACTGCCGATCTTGCCACAGCGGGGCTTGTTCCAGAGAATTTCTTTGTAAAAGACAATCGCTGGGAAGAGGTAGCAATCACCGTCGATGGTATAACTACCGACGCGGTCGCCGAGGGCCGGGTGAACGTCACCTGGCAGCCATGGTCCAAGACAACTTGTAATACTTCCGGCACCTGTGCCGCATCAGATGCAGGGCTCGTCTATAAACTCTATCGCTTTACGGAACCGAACCATCAATCGATCCGGACTCCCATGCCCTGGGCTCTCGGTAATAGTAGCAGCAACTATGCGAGTGATAAGCCCCTCGACCCGCTGGCGGTCGATACCAGTGGAGCTCGGCTCTTCACCAGCAGCAGCAGCGACGGAACTTTGATTGCAACGATTAGCAATTGTGTGAACTCGACGCCTGCTAATTGCACCTTTGCGGACCTATCAACGAAAGATGGCGGGAGTCTTCTCGTCGGCAAGATCTATAACTACATTCTAGCTGTAGAGGATGCTTCCGGCAATGCGGTGACGCCTATGGTTCAGCACTTTCGCTCGCCCTATTTCGCAGGTCCTCCTTTGAGCTCCGCATCAGCCTTTCGCATGGAGCCGAGACTTCGCCGTGCGGCGGTATTTTTAGTCGATGAATTTTATCAGCAATATCAGACGCGGCCCGAGATTATGGTCCACGTGCCGATGGAGAAGTCCGGTCTCGATCATGATTTTTTCATTCAAAAGTATGAGGGGGCTATCTATAGCGGCAGCGTCGTGAATAATCCTGCCAATGGAGCTGGATTTTGGCCCTTGCAAGGCACCGCTGCCGCTTGGGTTAGTAACGCCGCTCAGTGCCACGATCTCTTCCTGCAAACCGGCACTTTCAATCTTTCTGCCTGTGGGAATGGCAGCGCGATCAATCCAACCACGGCAACGGTGCAGTCGAAACAAGGCGTGACTCCTAGAATTTACATCGATCAAGGTGCCTCGTGGAAAGCCTGTCGCTATACGACGATCGCCGACAGCGACGGCAAAAACTATTCGTTACAGCTGCCGAGCGACCCGGAATGGTTTAAGGCTGCCGATTGGGGTGATTCCGATCAGGATGGAACGATAGAAGCAAGTCTCAATCCGTTTACAGGTTCGGTCGCCACCTCGACTATTGAAAGTGGTGCAGGCGATAACACCAGCATTCGTTGTCATACCGACTATGTTCCTGCCGGTTTTATCATGAACACCAACACAAGTGGAGCTGGGTCAACCGCCACTTGCCGCTCCCGGTATGGTGCAGCGGATATGGTGGGCAATGTCTGGGAATTTACCACGGGTCAAATCGATGGCCAAAGCGGACTGGACAATGGCATCGACGGACTTTGGTATGGTCATAGCTTCCATAGTGCTGATGTTTATGCGGGTGCTACCACGAACTACGATTTGTTTGGTGGCTTTCTGAGTAACGGAGTGCCGGGTTCTTTGATATCTTCAACGAACGATTTCTATTGGCAAGGAGCTGGGTTTCGCGCATCGAGG
>JACMPP010000058.1 GCA_014377445.1 Oligoflexus sp. | reverse complement strand
GCGACCGTTGACGCTTGAGCGGCCAGCGGGGCAAAAAACATGATTGCGGCAATACTCAGATTTCTATACTGAAACATTGAGACCTCCATCCATGACGTGAATAATTTAAAACACTAGTGCAAGAATTTTATGGAAGCAATGGGGGAGTTTATCGTGATCAGATTTTTTCAGCGAATATATTTTTTGCCAAACGCAATTCTTGCCCGTTCATCAAAATTGAAAGTGAGTGAGGGCAAGCTTTTAACCCTGAAAAATAATGATGTTTGCCACGAGTTGCTTCTGATACAATCGAGGTCTTTGGCGACCTGAATAAATTTGTTCGAATTATTGGTGAGGACATGAAATGGAAAGTCTAGCCGATGTGTTCAAAGCCAAGCCCACACTTTTGGTGGTGGACGACGAAGAGGGGATACGCGAGATCCTGAGTATGACTCTGGATCGGATGGGGGCAAAGGTTTTGGAGGCTTCATCAGCCCAGGAAGCGCTCGAAGTCCTGCAGCGCGAGAAGGTTGATGTGGTGCTCTCGGATATTCGCATGAAAGGGCAGACAGGGCTCGACCTCCTCTCGCGATGCCATGTGCAGGGTATCTCCGTGCCCTTTATTTTCTTAACGGGTTATGACACCGGCGAATATATGATGCGCGCCGTGCGACTCGGTGCGATGGATTTTATCATCAAGCCCATCAGCACCGATGAGCTGCACCTCACTGTGAGTCGCGTTCTCGCGGTGACCTTGAGACGAAATCAGATTGCTGCGATCATCGATACCGTCGCTGATCAACTCCCGCCTGAAAAGCGCAAGGAGGTGGACGATCTGAAACTTCAGATCGCAATGATCCGATCAATGCTGGCCAAAAAGCGTGACGAGTAAGGGCGTTAGGGGGCCGAGCAAAATTATGCAAAAACTTTTTGTCTTTTCCCGGCTCGATTTTAAATCCTAGGCCCGCTAAGCTTTTTATCCATTTTCTGATTGGTAAACCGAGGTGCCTGACTATAATAGGGTCGTCAGACTCCTCTATTAGTAACGCTCTAAGGGTGCCAATGGATACCAGCCGGAAAGCTAGCATCATTTCCTTTGTCGCTAGCCTCGCGATTTTGGGTCTTAAATTCTTCGCCTACACTCAAACCGGTTCGACAGCCATTTTGTCTGATGCAATGGAAAGCATCATCAATGTGTTGGCTGCTGCTGTCACTTTGCTCCTCATGAAATTTGTTGTCGCACCTGCTGATGATAAGCATCCCTACGGACATGGCAAGCTTGAATACTTTTCGGCGGCCTTTGAGGGCGGCCTTATTACGATTGCGGGCCTCGTAATTGCCAAAGAGGCCATACAAGCTCTATGGAAGGGCACCGTTCTCCATAACCTCGACACCGGTCTGATCTTCGTCACCCTCGCCGCAGCGGGCAATCTTGCTCTGGGTCTTTACATCGGTCGCATCGGCAAACGCGAACGTTCCGAAGCCCTTGTCGCAAGTGCTCAGCACATACTCTCCGACGTTTGGTCGACAGTTGGGACCTTTGTGGGGCTCGCCCTCGTCTGGATTTTTGAAATTCCCCAGTTTGATGCGATTGCCGCTCTGGTCATCGCCGGGAATCTGTCCTATTCGGGTTACAAAATATTTCGTCGATCAACCGCAGCCCTTATCGATGAAACCGATCCCAATACTTTGGTTCATCTTACAGAAACCTTTAACGAGAACCGCAGAAGCGGCGTCATCGATATTCATATGACCAAGGTGATTCGCAGTGGCCGTTTTCATCACGTCGATTGTCACCTGGTCGTCCCTGAATTCTGGTCGATCGCCGAGGCGCATCCTTTCACCGAGAGTTTTGAAAAAGATGTGATTGACAGCTACGAAGGGGATGGTGAAATCAACTTTCACATCGACCCCTGTTACCGGGACTTTTGCAGTGCCTGTGACGTCGCGCCTTGTCCCGTTCGACAAAAGCCCTTTGTCACGACCCGGCCTTTCTCGATCGAAAGCATCACAGGTCCAGCCATGCGCGACTCGGACATAAGCTAAATGAAAAACACTGGTCTTAAACCTTTGCCTTTACCTTGGCTTTATCGGCAGAACTCGCGCAGGCCAAAGCTTCGCTGGCCTCTCGATGGCCCGCACCGGAGTCTGAGTTGGGCTATTCATGGCGGCGGGTTTCGGAGTCTTCAGGAATTGATCTGGCTTCAGGTCAGGAATTCTGATCTCTCGCTCGAAGTATGTCCCAAGGCTCTCATCGTGAAAGAGCTTCACGAAAGCGGGGCCCCAAACGAATGTCTGGTCTTTCTCACCAGCGCCTATCTCGATTTTTATCAGGAAGTTCGGATGGAGGAAGAGGGCGTGGAAGTCGTCGCGATCGCAACCACGGGTCTTGGCAACGCTCTTCGGGCTGGCGATCCCGTCAGCTCCGGCCCTGCGAGCCGCACCATCAATCTCGCCTGCCTGGTTAACGTCAGGCTCAGTGACAACGCTTTGCTCGAAGCGCTAAGCATTATGACTGAAGCCAAAACCGTAGCCGTTCTGGAAGCTGGCGTATTAAGCCGGCAGACCGGTCGGCCCGCGACCGGCACAGGCACGGACTGTCAGGCGATAGTCTGTCCGGAGCGGGGTGTTGCAGAAGATTATTCGGGCAAGCACACTCGCGTCGGCAGTCTGATAGGGCGCGCGAGCATGGAGGTGATTCGTCTGGGTGTGGTGGCCTGGAATGAGTCGACAGCCGAGCGCGAAGAATTAAAGTCTCGAAGTTCGCTGATAGAAAATCCTTACCCTCGTCACAAGGCTTAGCTGCTTTGAGGAGTCTGAACTTTGGACAAGCTACCCAATAACTGCAGTTTGTGTTTGATCTCAGGAGGCGCGCGCTCCGGTAAAAGTCGAGCCGCTCTCAGTCTGGCTCGGCAGGTGGGTGAACAAAGACTTTTCGTGGCGACGGCCCAGGCATTCGATGACGAAATGACCAGCCGCATCGATGCCCATCGAATGGAGCGCCCGGATTTCAGTACTTTCGAAAAGCCCTTCGACCTACGCGAGACTTTTCCCAGCGATAAAATCTGGGATGTCATCCTTATAGATTGTCTAACGCTCTGGTTGAGCAATCTTCTCTTGAGTGAATTCAGCGATGCCGCGGCCGAAGAAAGCGTTTATGAGGATCTGCGCCACTTTTCCAACTTCACGAAGAAGATCATCCTGGTCAGCAACGAAGTTGGTCTGGGAATCGTACCCGAGCATGCGCTGGCGAGGCGATTTCGGGATCTCAACGGTCGACTTCAGCAAGGCATCGCCCGTATGTCTGACGAAGTCTATTTCGCAGTGATGGGCACCGTCATTCCTCTCCATAGCTTTCCTAAGGTGACCTAACGTGTGGACTGAGCCTTTCATATTACTCGTCCTAGCTAGCCTCGTGGATCAACTCTACGGTGAATATCCCAACCGTCTCCATCCCGTGGTTTGGATGGGTGCCTGCATCAGTTTCGGTGAGAAAATATTTCTGGGTCGTGGGCAACGCATGGAATACGCAGGCGGCATCGCCATGGCCGCCCTGATCCCTTTGCTCTTTTGGGCGAGCAGCTTTTTATTCATCTCTTATGTCGCAAATCCCTGGGCAAAAATCATCCTGTCCGTTTTTCTGCTCAAGGCCAGTTTCGCTTTGAAAGCTCTGATTCGAGCGGCCAAAACTATCGAGAATAATTTACAAAATGAGAGTATGGATCTCGCTCGATTTGAGTTAAGAAGTCTCTGCAGTCGCGATGCCTCCAAACTGGATCGCGAACAACTGGTCGAAGCCAGTGCCAGTTCGCTCGCAGAGAATTTGAGTGACAGCGTCGTAGCTCCCTTGTTTTATTTTTGCATTGGCGGTGTTCCCTTGGCTTTAGCCTATCGAGTTGTAAATACGATGGATGCGATGATCGGATATAAAAATCACTTTATTCATCTCGGTTGGGCTGCCGCACGACTCGATGATGTCTTGAACTGGATTCCCGCAAGACTCACGGCTTTGGTGCTTTTGATCACCGGATTATTTAGCGGCAAAGATGCACGCGCGGCCGTTCGGATCACCTGGCGTGATCATGCGAATCCTGAAAGTCCGAACGGAGGATGGCCCATGGCGATGCTCGCCGGCTTACTTGGACTTTCTTTTCGGAAGCCTGGGCTTTACACTCTTGGGGATGCCCATCGGGTGAGTGATTTATCCGCACTTCGCGAAGCACGCATTCTCACCCAGAGATCGGGTTGGCTCTTTCTTGCTTACACGGTCTTAGGACTGGGAGGGAAAGCCTTTTGACCTTTAAACACGGCGGTCTTAATCAACTTGCACTCAAGCATCCCGAAGATTATCTCGATTTAAGCGTCAACATTAATCCGTATGGACCTCGAAAGTCGCTCTCCCTTTCGTCGATCGAACTTGCGAACTATCCTGACCCTCACTGTCAGGAATTGCGTGAAGTCCTCGCTAAAGAACGTGGGAAGTCGCCTTCGCAGTTTGTGATTGGCAATGGCGCGACCGAAATACTTTGGGCCTGCGCGCGCGCTTTCCTTAAGCCTAACGATCAGGCGATCGTCATCAAGCCCAGTTTTGGTGAATTTGCTGCGGCCGTAAAACAGCTCGGACGAGACCTTATTGAATACGAAACGCGGGAACGCGACGGGTTTCAAATCGTGCAGGAAGAACTGGACGCCTTCCTTGATAACGTAAAACCTAGGGTCCTTTACCTCTGCAACCCCAACAGTCCCAGTGGCACCTTTTTAGAGCCGGATGTCATCGACTGTCTGGCCGCGCGGCATCTGGATTGTCTCATTCTTCTCGATGAATCATTTCTAAGCCTGAGCCAGCAGCACCACAAAGCGGAAGCGCAGTACAGGGACAATGTCATTCGTATCGTGTCTTTGACCAAAGACCATGCGATAGCGGCGATTCGCCTGGGCTATGCAATGGGCGCAACTCATCTGATCGAAGAGATCCGCGCCGAGATTCCCGTCTGGAGCGTCAACGCTCTCGCCCAGAAAATCGGTGCTCAACTCTTCGAAGATAAATCCTTTCTCGAACGGAGTCGGGAATTTATCTTTCGGGATAAAGCGACACTTGAGGCCGAACTCGACCTCCGAAAAATTCATCGTCTGCCGAGCCAGACGGTCTTCGTCATGTTCAAGGATGAAACGCCTCAACTCGCCGAACGCCTTTTCGAAGAGCACCAGATTCTGATTCGCCCCTGCCAGTCGTATGGTCTCGACTCCTGGTATCGCATCGCGGTTCGTCCGCGTATCGATATGCAGAGATTCTTTTCTGCCTACGACCAAATCAAGGATAGCCCATGACATGAGCCAGAACTCTGATGATCCAAGGTACGGGTTGGAATGTGGATAGATTCAGTGATGGAATGAAACGTTTCGCCTCATCAATCAACTGCTGGCCAAACGATCGCTCCCTGCCCTTGCCGAATCCAAAGTGCCGAACAAGACAGAAATTTTCGATCGTATGGCTGATCATCTCGAATC
>JACMPP010000057.1 GCA_014377445.1 Oligoflexus sp. | reverse complement strand
TGGACGAAGACGCTACGGAGAGGGTTAATGCAGCGCGATTCCGAAGGAATAAAACTGCATCATGACACAAAAAATCGCCAAAAATCAATCTCATCAAGCATTTAGGCTAGGATTTAAGACCAAGCTGGGCGAGACGCCTTTGCCCCTTAAAGAACATGCTCCGCATTAAGCTTTCAACACCACACTTCTCTATTTGAGACCGACTCAAACATAAAGCCAGCGCCACAAGACATTTACAACTGAAAAGCAAAACCAAAAAATCACTGATCCTTACGATTCGACGACCACATAGGCACCCCGATATCATAGAAACCCTTAACATCCAGCTTATGCTGATTGCTGCCATCCCGATTCATGATCCAGAGATTACCCTGGCCTTTGCCATTGCCGTCCCCGATACGATTCGATTGGAAGGCGATGAGCTGGCCGTTCGGCGCAAAGCTTGGGCTTTCGTTATCGCCGTTTTTCAGGGTCAAACGCTCAAGCTGCGAACCATCTGGATTCATCAGGAAGGCATCCCAACGGTTGATGTCTTTATCATAACCCGCGAACACAATTTTTTCAGAATCCGGCGACCAGTTTGGAGTCGCGTTGTACCAGCCCGCGTAGGTCAGGCGTTTATCGCTCGTTACGCGTGGTGCATCACCTTTTTCAAGGTTAGCGACAAAGATGTGGGGGTTACCGAAGCGCCCTGATACGAAGGCGATATGCTTGCCATCGGGTGAGAACTTGGGATCGACGTCAAGGCCCTGGCCCTCGATCAGGAGGCGTTTGCCCACACCCTGAGGATTGGTCATGAAGATGTCGGTGTCATCACCGCGTGAGCTGGTGTACGCAATCCATTTGCCGTCGGCGGAGAAGTTCGCACCTGAATCCAAACCGGCAAAGTTCGTCAAACGGCGTTTGATCCGGGTGTTGGTATCGTAGATGAAGAGCTCGGGGTTCTTGTATTCGTAAGATGTGAAGGCGATATAGCGGCCGTCAGGGCTCCAGGAAGGCGAAAGGTGAGGATACTCGCCTTCGGTGATCGCAACGACGTTAGAGCCGTCGAAATCGGACGTGAAGATTTGTTTTTGTGCACCCTTGACCCTACGACCCACGAAGACGATGCGCGAGTTGAAGATTCCGGATTTGCCGGTGTAGGCTTCAAGAAGATAATCCGCGTACTGACGAATCGTCGCTTTGTAGTCGGTGATGCGGGTAAATTGTTTCGCGAGAATTTCTTTGCCGCGACTCACGTCGATCGTTTTGAAGGAGAGCACGAGGCCTTTGCCCGGCTCTTCACTCAAGGCGCCGACTGTCAGAGCTTCCACACCCAGTGCGCGCCATTGAACATACTCTTCGCCGCTCATTCCCCTGGAATCAGCAACCCATGCCGTCGATTCCTTGGTTTTGCGCGAGCCTGTGAACTGCGTCCAGGCGGGTGCGTAGGCCGCGTCGGCCAGGGTTGCGAAAAATCCCGAGAAGACGAGCAGACGAGTGAGTTCCTGCGAACCTTCTTCCACTAGCTTTTTGCCCTGAGGATCGTTGATCGCTCCCACAGCTTGAATCTGTGGAGTGGCTGTAACGATCTTCCGGAAAGCGGGACTATCGATGCTGATCATCATAGGTGCGACAGCATCAGCGGCCAGAGCAGAACTACAGATGAAGAGACTAAACAGTAGAATAATGTAACGTTTCACGTATTCAAACCTCCTTAGGGCTTACACTCGACCAATATCGTCTCGCCTGCCAGATTCTCAGGCGGTGGGTTGAAAGGCGAAGATTTATTTACCGCTCGAACACAGTTATCATCAAAGATTGTGTCGCCCGATTCCTGTTTGATTTCCGCTTGCATCAACTCACCCGTCGCACTGATCGTAATAGCAAGAACGGCACGGATGTCGCTCTTCTGCAACTGATAAGTCGTCGGCATCGCGTAGTTGCGCTTGATGACGCCGGCGAGGTAGCCGCGGTATTTGTTTTGCTCCGAAAGTCCGGCGATTCCACCTGGCGACGAAACCGATCCGGGTGTTTTCAAAGCATCCCGTATCTGGGCGAGTTCGGAATTGTCTTCCGCAGTCACGCGACGGTTATTCGGTTTGGTCTTGTCTTTGAGACGTTCGCGAACGAGACGTTCCAAAGCCTCCGATTTCTTTAGCTTCACGGTGACGTCCGGCTTTTGATTCTCCTGACCGTCCTTAACCGCTTCGGGAATGACCTTCCCTTCTTCTTTAACCGGCTCTTTCGCCGGCTCAAGTCCTTCTTCCTCTTTCAGCTTTTCTTCGACCTTGAAGGTCTTGGTCAACTGGGGAAGTTGATTGTCCGGCACGAGAACTTCTTTATCGATTTCAGCTTTTGGAATCACCGTCTTTTGCGCAGAACCCAACTCAGCTTCGGTCAGCAGTTCGGTATCCATGGCAAATTCTTCGACCGTCGGGGGAACCGTGCGAAAGATTTTCAGAAAGCTGAGACAAAATACAAGGAAGTGTATGCCCAGCGACACACCAATGATGATGTACAGCGAGCGACTCTCATCTGTGGTTTCTTGCAGGGCCGGATTACTCAAGGACTTTATAACCTCATCACTTCCGTGCTGGTATTTTAGCTTCGGTTAGCATGCTGATCTTGGTGACCCCCGCCATACGCGCTGCGCTCATTGCGTTGACGACCTTCTCATACACCACGGATTTATCCGCACGTATGTAGATCTCTTTCTTTTCGCGGTTTTGATAGATCTCCGCAAGGCGCGTTTCAAGCACCTCGGCCGGAATACCTATTTTTTCGAGAAAATATTCACCTTTGACCGATATTGAGAGCACCACACGGTTTTCCGACACCTGCGAACTGCGAGCCTTGCTGACTGGCAGATTGATGCTGATCCCGCCGATTGAAAGCGGGGCGGTAACCATGAAGATGATGAGAAGGACAAGCATGACGTCGACGAGAGGAACGATGTTAATGTCCGCCATCACTCCGCTATCGTCTTCGTGATCTTCGGTAGAGGTCTTAAACTCCATAGTCTTCTGGCCTCACTTAGATCTGTGCATTGGTGGAACCGGTGCCCTTGCGATCACTCACAAGATAGCGGCCAACGATATTCAGAAAATCCATGGTAAAACCATCGAGGGAACCCACGAGACCGCGGATTTTGGAGTTGGCGGTGTTGAAAGCCACGACCGCGGGAATCGCCGCGGCGAGACCGAAGGCCGTTGCAATCAAAGCCTCAGAAATACCAGGAGCAACTGCGGCAAGCGAAGCGCTACCTGAGCGAGCGATCCCTTCAAATGATCCCATGATCCCCCAAACCGTACCGAAGAGCCCGATAAACGGTGCTGCGGACGCGATGGTGGCGAGGAGGGGCAGGAAGGATTCGAGCTTTTTACGTTCGATTCGTTTCGCTTTGGAGAGCGAACGATTGATGTTTTCCATGGCGGCTGTAATAGCGAGCTGCGAGTTCGGCAGGCTTTCTTTCAACTGGCTGCCGCGAACCAGCTCGGCATAACCCGTACGAAAGACTTCTTTTGCAGGACTTGGCGCATAGTCAGCGAGGCGGCTGTTGAGATCGTTCAAAGAACGGGAGTCCCAGAAGCTCTTGATAAAAATGTCCGAGCTCTTGGTATTCTTGCGCAGAACGATCATCTTCCAGACCAAAATGGCCCAGCTCATAATCGAGAAGACGACAAGGATAGTAAGAACCATAAAGACGACAGCACCAGCATGCCATGCACGGGAGAATATCGACGGCGATTCGATATCTTCGACCTCAAGCCTGGTCTCAGATGACGCAGCAAGAGTCACGCCCCCCGGTTTTACGGTTTCTTCAGCCTTACAGATGGGACTGAAGCCCCACGAAAATGTGAGCATCATTAAGCCAAGAAGAGATACTACGAGCCAATTCTGAGCCTTGGTCACCATGGGACTAGGAACTCCCTGCATGTTAAAAAAACGGTTCTTTATATACTACTACCCATGGGGAGTACTGTCACCCTAAACGGTCCCATTTGGTATCACGTAAACGGTGGTTCGCCAATATTTCTCGTAAAGCTTCGTGAATTGGTCTAAGAAAGAGCCTTGGATCAGGGATCAAAACAAGGGGTTTCTCATGCTCAATCTCGACCAACTGGCGTCCGGAGAAGTTCGTTACGATTACACTCGTGCCGAAATCCAGGCAATATACGATCTTCCGATCACGCGGCTAATCTTTCTGGCGCAAAGTGTACATCAAAAATACTTTGCCCCAGATGAGATCCAGATGAGCACTTTGCTCTCTATCAAGACCGGTGGTTGCAAGGAAAACTGCGCGTATTGCCCGCAAAGTGCTCATTATTCAACCGGCGTCGATGCTCAGGGTCTCTTGAGCGTCGAAGCTATCGTTACGGCCGCCAAAGAAGCTAAGGCCAACGGTTCGAGCCGCTTTTGCATGGGCGCCGCCTGGCGAAGTCCGCCCAAGAAAAGCCAACAGTTCGCCCAAGTTCTCGAGGCGGTAACCGCAGTGCGAAACCTTGGCCTCGAAGTCTGTACAACCCTTGGCATGGTTGACGAAGAGCAGGCCTTCGCATTGAAGGAGGCCGGCGTTCATGCCTACAATCACAATCTCGACACTTCGCCCGAATATTACGAAGACATCATACAAACGCGCGTCTATCAGGATCGCCTGGATACGCTGAAAGCCGTGCGCAAAGCTGGAATGACAGTCTGCTGCGGCGGCATCGTCGGAATGGGCGAAGCTAAGATCGACCGTATCGGTTTGCTCGAGCAGCTTCATCAGCTCGCACCCCATCCCGAGTCGGTACCGATCAATCTCCTCGTCAAAGTCGAAGGCACCCCGCTGCAGGACGAAGAAGAACTCGATATTTTCGATATGGTCCGTACGATCGCAACTGCTTGCATCATTATGCCTGCGAGCCGCGTTCGGCTGTCTGCAGGGCGAACCAAGATGAGTGACGAAGCGCAGGCCATGTGTTTTCTAGCAGGAGCGAGTTCGATCTTCACCGGTGATAAGCTTCTGACGACGCCGAACCCAGGTGACGACGCGGACCAAAAACTCTTTGCTCGTCTCGGCCTCAAACCCCTTCCTTCAGGCCCTCCGAAAGAACCTGAAAGGGAAGTCGTAAGATCTTCTTCAACCAAACAAAACAATTCCGCCTATGAGGCGACAGTCTGAGGAAGAGTCCGATGCCGACGCAGGGTATAGATATCTTAAAACACCTTGTTTCGCAGAGGCTCTCTCGCATCGAGGGCCAAGGACGCCTTAGGCGTCTCTTGCCTCTCACGCCGCAATCAAGCGAAACACTTGACCTGACTCACAACGATTACCTCGCCTTTCGCTACGATCCCGAGTTTCAAAAACTCGCGTACGAAGCGGCCAAGGCCTGGCCGATGGGAGCGGGAGCCAGTCGTCTGCTCGGCGGCGAACATCTCATTTATGAGACTCTCGAATCGGCTTTTTCCCTTTGGAAAGGCTGTGAGACTAGCCTCTATTTTGCCTCAGGTTATGCTGCGAATGAAGCTCTAATGACAGCGCTTGCCCAAAAGGATGTCGAATTTTTTTCGGACAGCCTTAATCATGCAAGTCTCATCGATGGTTTGCGCCTGGCCCGTATCGAGCCCCATCAAAAACAGATTTTCGACCACAACGATATGCAGGCATTGAGAGACAAACTCAGTTTATCTCAGGCATCCCTTAAAATCGTCGTCACAGAAAGCCTCTTTAGTATGGATGGTGATGAGGCCCCACTTCAGGAACTCATCACTCTTTGTCGCGAATTCGGGGCCCTGCTCGTTCTCGATGAAGCGCATGCCTTAGGCGTTTATGGAGCCAAAGGCAGCGGCCTGGTTGAAGCCGCCGGCCTCGATCACGATGAGATCATCACGATCAACCCTTGCGGGAAGGCCATGGCCGCCAGCGGAGCCTTTGTCTCCGGACCGCTGTGGCTCAAACATCTCTTGATCAACAGTGCCCGCAGTTTTATCTATTCCACGGGAGCTTCCCCTTGGCTCGCGGCTGGACTGCATGCTGGGATGAAACGCGTTGCAGATGCCGGCGATCGTCGCCAACATCTGGCTGAAATCGCATCGAGTCTTCGCAGCGAACTTCAAATACTCGGATGCAACATCGGCCTTAGCACGAAACATATCATCCCTCTCATTCTCGCTAGCGAAGAGCGTAGCCTTGAAGTCGAACGACGGCTCTCGGAGCGTGGGATACTCGCCCGGGCCATTCGTCCTCCGACCGTTCCCGAAGGCGAGTGTCGCCTTCGGCTTTCCCTTCACGCCGGAGTCACAAACCTCGAACCTTTGCTGACTGCGTTAAAGGATATTCTGTGAACTTCAGTCAAGTTTTTATCACTGCAACAGGTACCGATGTTGGTAAGACCTTCGTCTCATCCCTCCTGCTCCGAACCCGCAAGAACTGGTCCTACTGGAAGCCTGTCCAAACCGGTGGCAGCCGCGTCGATCAAAATGCACTGCACGAAATCGCCCCCCTTGCCGCGATCAGTCCCCTCAAATGCTTTGAATATGATCTGCCGGCATCTCCCGATCAGGCCGCAGCCGCTGAATTTGCACTGTCGCCCCGCGTCGCTGATCTCCTTGCCCTTTCAAGAGATCAGGAAAATCTGCTTATAGAGGGGGCAGGCGGGCTCCTCGTCCCACTCAACGAGGACAATGAAACCTGGCTCGACTTCCTGCAGGCCTCGCGAATGCCCGTGGTTCTGGTTGCGACGAGCGGATTGGGCACGATCAATCATACTTTGCTGAGCATCGAGGCTTTGCAGAGCCGCTCGATTCCTATTTTAGCGCTGGTGATAAACGGCTTCGAACATCGTGGGAACCAACGCAGCATCGCCCGTTTTCATCCCCGTATTCCCCAGGTCATTATTCCTCAACTCGGGTCCGATACGGCTCTGAGCGAACTCGATCGCCTCGGCGAAGCCCTTTGGCAGAAGATCAGTCTCATGCGCAACGAAGCGCAGCGCGCCGACAGTTGGCTACGCAAGGACCAGAAGTTCGTCTGGCATCCCTACACGCAGCACAAGACAGCGCCTCGGCCGATTCCGGTCGTCGCTGCGCGCGGCAGCTATCTCTACACGGATGAAGGCGAACGCCTCCTCGATGCCAGCGCCTCATGGTGGACATGTTCGATCGGTCACGGCCATCCCCGGATTGCTGCCGCGATTCGCGCGCAACAGGCCAAGCTTGATCACTGCGGCTTCGGCAATGCCACGCATCAGCCCGCCGCTGAGCTTGCCGCTCGCCTGATTGCGCTAGCCGGCCCTCCCTTCACTAAAGTTTTTTATTCCGATAATGGCTCTTGCGCCGTTGAAGTGGCTTTGAAGATGGCCGCGCAGACCTGGACGAATAGAGGCCAGCCGGAGCGGAGTAAATTTCTTTATTTCGAAGGCGCTTATCACGGCGATACCTTCGGTGCCATGTCGGTTGCTGAAAGCGGCGGCTTCCACAAAGCTTTTGCACCCTATGTTTTCAAGGGTATTGAAGCCCCTTTGGTCACTTCTCATCCGTCACGACTTTGCCCGAAAGGTCCGGAAGAACTGAACGAACGCAAAGCGATCCTAAGAAATCTCTTCGAGAAGAATGCCAAAAATCTTGCCGCCGTTATTATCGAGCCTTGGGTGCAAGGGGCTTCGGGCATGATGTTTCAAGACCTCGAATGGTTGCGTTATCTCGGCGAACTCTGCGGCGAATTCAAAGTCTTTCTCATACTCGACGAAGTCTTTACCGGCCTCGGCCGCATAGGCGATGTTTTCGCTTTCAAACGAGCGGGTATAACGGCTGACATCGTCTGCCTGGCGAAGGGTCTCACAGGCGGCAATTTACCGCTTGCCGCAACGCTGGCCTGCGAAGAGATCTTCTCTGCCTTTCTTGATGACGATCGATCCAAGGCCCTTCTTCATGGCCATACCTTCAGTGGCAATCCGATCGCCTGCGCTGCGGCTCTGGCCAGCCTCGATATCTATCGGGAAGAGGACATCGTCAGTCGAGCGCGCAGCATTGAAAGCAGTTTTAAGACTTGGATCGAATGGAACGAAAAAAGACTCTCGCTCTCAGCCCCACGCGCGGTTGGAGGCATCCTGGCCTTCGAACTCGAAGTCGGTGACTATTTCCACAAAGCGGCCTATCAAATTCCGGAGATCGGACGAAGCCACGGCCTGCTTCTTCGGACACTGGGCAGCACGATTTACTTTGTACCTTCGCTCATGATCACTGCTGAAGAACTTGATTTAGGCCTGAGCGCTCTCAGGCAGACCATCGAAGACTATCGCGAGTCTCAAAAATAAATTCACGACAGACCAGAAAAAGCCCTTGGAATCTTTGCAGAATCCAGGGGCTTTTCAGAATTTTATTTAAATTAGGGACGAACGAGCTTCGACAATTCGATCGTCACATCACTGGTCGTGGAAGCACCAACGAGGTCCGAGTTGGTCTGCGTTACCGCTCTCACCAGAATGCCGCTTCCGTCTTGAAGAGTCCAGCTTTCGAAAACGGTTACGCTTTCGCTGTTCGTCGCTGAAGTTTTGCCCTTCACATGATTGGCTGTGAAAGAACCAGCAGCAACGGTAATGGCCTGAACGCCGTTTTCAAGAATCTCGACCGTCGTGTCTGCAGGCGCTGTAGGAAGGCCAGCCAGAGAATCGCTCCCTTGATTGCAGGTTGAGATCCATTTTTCTTTGGCAATATCGACATTTGTTATGATCGGCTTTGCCAACCCTTGCACGGTCACAGTATGTTTCGAAAGAACATGTGTATCATCAGACGCCGTGACCAGATCTTCATATGAAGAATTCGCGCTTGGCACGATTGTGCCATCGGCCATCTTCGTTTGCCTCGTAATATTATAGGCAAGCAAAAATCCAACTGGACGGGCTCTTACATAGGCCGTCCAAGAATCTTCACAGCTTATAGATGGAGCGGTGCCAGTTCCAGTATCTGTTCCCGTGCCAGACCCTGTTACAGCGGTACCATTTCCTGCAGTGTCCGTGCCTGCACCCGTTCCGGTTCCAGTACCCGTACCTGTCGTAGTCGGTGCTGGTGTACTGCTGCTGCCGTTGGAATCGCTACAAGCAACGCCAAAGGTCATCGTCGAAGCCAAAATCAAAACTTTGGCATTTGCCCAGCAGCGCCAGGTCCAGGGAATCATTTTCATAGCTTATCCTTTCCACGCATATTCTCAGACGTCGAATATACGATCGCCTGGCTATTGCATAGCTCGTTTCGATTGATCTGGCGAGTACATTTCCTCTTATCAAAGCCTATTCTTACAGTATTTTAACCGTTCCCATACACAGACAGCATGGGGATGATAGACAAGTTTTCTATGCATTCTGGCCGGCACAAAGCGACGCTTATGGAAGCAGAATTGAACGAAAATTCAGCGACCACCCCCATAAAATATGCAGACGCAATGGAGCTGAAATCCATGACTGCTAACAAAATCCAGGCTAGTAAAGAAAACATAAAGTTTTCTCTTTTTGAGTGCTATCGAACCCCTTAGCCGTTAAAAATAGAGCTGCAGAATATCAACGAAACGTACGGGCAATATGGCTTTGAGCAATTTCGCCACGACACAAACGTTGACTGACATCTGCCTTGTTGGATATCCAATTGAAAAATTTTCGCTCTCTGTTGTTTAAGCTAAGAGGTCATCGATGGCCAAATCTGAACAAGATTACGTAACGGATCTAGACCCAAGCTTTCAAAATCTTCTAGCTTCCATGCCAGACCCGATTGCTTATGTGACAATCGGCAGACGATGCGTATTTACCAATCGTGCCTTTGAAATTGAAGCCGGCAAGAGCGCCAATGAAATTCGGGATTCAGCGCTTTCTCTCGTATTCGATCAGCAAATATTGAGCTATATCGATAAGTCAGTTCTGCATTTTGATCATGACTCGACCAACAGCATTGACACAAAAATTCTGCTCAATCGAAGCCATGGCAGCATTCATGGCTACGAGTTTTTTCCTCAACACAATAGCGACGGCAAGCTCCTAGGGATCTTTATTCATGGCCATACTTTGCAAAAAAACAAATATCCCTATGAATCGGCTCACGAGCTCACGGAGCTCGATTCTACCCCCTTTCACTCAAAAGAAAGTCTTTTAAAGGCGAGTCGACCATCCGGACTCGGTTTTTGGAGCCTGGATATTGCAACGATGCTGGTATCTTTGAGCGCCAAGGTGTCGACTGAATGGGAGATTAAATCCGATGAATTTGCCGAAACCATGGACCAATGCATCGAACGTGTTTACTTTGAAGACCAGCCCAAAGCCCGAGCCGCTCTCAAAGCGACTCTGGAACAAAATGTGGACTATTGGGTCGAATACAGAATGTTGATGCCGGACAACGACTTTATGTGGATCGAGTCGCGAGCGGAAACGATCTATGATAAAGACAATAAACCCATCCGTCTGATCGGAACGATTCACGATATCACCAATCGCAAAAACCTTGAGAAAGTCCTGATCGAAAGCGAAAAGCGCTTCCGAACTCTCGCTGATTTCATCCCTCAGATCGTTTGGACTGCAAATGCGGAAGGCCGCATTGACTATTGCAACAAGAACGGTCTCGAATATGTTGGCCTCACAATGGAACAGGCGCAAACGGGCGATTTTCTCTTCGCTATCCATCCTGAAGATAGGATCGCGGCCCTGCCTATCTGGTCGAGAAGCGTGATTCACGGCCAACCTTTTGAAATCGAACTTCGCCTCCTCAAAGCTGCCGACACCAGTTTTCGCTGGCACCTGACCCGAGGCCTCGCGCTGAAGAACAATCAAGGCGAAGTTGTCAAATGGCTGGGAACGAGCACGGATATTCACGAGCAAAAACGTCTGGTCGAAGATCTTCGCATGGCCAATCTCCAAGCCGAGAAAGGCATGGCTATCAAGAGCTCTTTTATCGCCAACATGAGCCACGAAATTCGAACGCCCCTGACGGCTATTCTTGGCTTCACCAAGCTTCTGGCGAGTCCCGGGATCAGCACGGAGGCCCGCGCGAATTACTTTCAGATCATCGATCAAAACGGCAAGGCCCTGACCAAGATTATCGATGATATCCTCGATATATCCAAGTTCGAAGCCGGGAAATTCAAGATAGAATCGATCGACTTTTCCCTGGACGAACTGCTGAAAGAAGTGACCAACATGTTCGAAAAAAGCGCTCAGGAAAAAGGTGTTCGTATCGTTCTCCAATCCGGAGCGATCGCAATCGACCGACTCAAATCCGATCCTTCGCGCCTCAGGCAAATTCTCATCAATATTCTCGGAAACGCCACCAAATTCACGGATCGGGGCGAGATTTGCATCGAGGCGACCACTCAAGCCCTTAACGATCGGGAGGTTCAAATCCAGATCCGCATCAAGGACTCGGGTGTGGGTCTGAGCACCGAACAGGCGAGTCTTTTGTTTGAACCCTTCAGTCAGGCTGATGAGAGCACTACCCGTAAATACGGAGGCTCAGGCCTTGGTTTAACACTTTCAAGGCGATTCGCGCGGGCCTTGGGCGGTGATGTCTCACTCGAAGCCTTTGCATTGAATGAGGGCTGTACCTTTGTGATCACGGCCATTGCGGAAGCGGCGGAAGGCTGGCTGAGCCCCGCTCAAGCAGCGACCGTCATCGATCCAAACATGAGGGAGAATCGTGAGATGCGGCAAAACCTAAGGGCCCTGGTTGTCGACGATGCTCTTGAAAATCAATTTCTCCTGAGCGAGATCCTTGTCGAACAAGGCATCAAGGTCAGCCTTGCCTCGGACGGGCGCGAAGCGATCGACAAGGCGATGGAATCTCATCCTGACTTTATTCTCATGGATATGCAGATGCCTATCCTTGACGGCTATTCAGCCACGCGAGAATTGAGGCGTCTTGGTTTCAAAAATCCGATCATTGCTCTGACGGCCATGGCTCTCAAAGAGGACGAAGCCCGTATCATCGAATGCGGTTGCAACATCCACCTGACCAAACCGATCGATTTCAAACTGCTGTTTGATACGATCGCTGATTACACAGAAGTCTGACACTGGCCACGCTGCTCGCTTTGACAAAAAAAGAGCTCCCGGTCACCCCGGAGCTCTCATTTTTTCAACGAGCCGATCTTAAAGATCGTCGTCATCTTCATCATCATAAAGTTCATCGAGCGAAGTCTCTTCCGACTCCTCTTCATCGTCATCATCATCGACGAAATCATCATCTTCATCGGCTTCTTCTTTTTCTTCGACTTCTTCAGCGTCCTTTTCTTCTTTCCACTCTTCGATCTCGTCCGTGTCCATCTCTTCGACTACATGTTCGTCGGCGAGTTTTTCGGCGCGTACTTCGAGCCAATCCTTGGCGTCTTCTTCGTTATCAAAACCCGCCTTCAGAATCTTGCCTGTTTCGATGTTATAGACTTTCCAAAGCAACGTCTTATCTCCAATCATACGGGGGACATCAATCACCACGCGATCAATCTCAATCGGGAATGACCGCTGGGAGCAACTCAAAGGGACCCCACCGAAGCCTATGCGTCTCCAGCCAGGTGTCGAGAACTTAAGAAAAAGCTATTTCTCTGTCAAGGCAATGCCAATCAAGGGTTCGGTGATCCAAATGATCCCTGGCTCTCAGACGGTTCGGCCCCGCCTCACGTACGGATCAACATTCCTCCAAAATTCTATCACAAGTTTTTCCAAGAAAGATGCGTCTAAACATTATTTTGCCAAACAATTAGCCGATTTGGATCATTGTCCCCAGGGAAGTTGTATCATGCCATATTTACATCTTAGGGCTTGCCTCGGCGTCGCTACTCTAGTAAACAACTCCTCAGCAAGCCTTAGGAGTCATCTGTATGTTGATCGCCGCTTTACTCAGTGCCCTTGCCGTAACAGCCTCAGCCCCAAGCCCTTGGGCTTGCGATTTAGCACCCAGCTTCGGCCAGGGAAACTCGGATGAAGGCCATATTCATAGCATCAGCAGCGTGGCTTTTGGGTGTCGTTACGAGCTTCTTAATGTCGTGGGGATAGGCGTAAGTCCGGTCCTTGGCCTCGATAAGCAACTCTGGTCGGTTTACCAAAATTCAGGCTCCAATAAAAATATCAGCTCCTACGAAGCCCAGAACTTCAACTTTGGTGTTCGTCTGGATCGCCCGCTGAGCGGCAGTTCCAAGATTTTTTACAATCTTATGGCTGGGCAGGGCAACGGCACCCTCAATCTTACCCAGTCCACAGAACAAAGCGCCCTCAACAGCAGCTATTCCAACCTTAAGAACAGTTATATTCAGCATACGCTCGGCGCCAGTTACAACGTCACGGAGCGATTGAGTCTGAGCCTTGGTTTTCAGAAATTAGCGGCCCGCCAAAGCTGGTCCGTCGAGAACGGGCAGATTCTTTTGCAAAACGTGGACGCAGAACAGCACCTGTCGCTGAGCAATGGCGTGACCGCTCTCGTCGGTTCGTCGGTTCGAACATCGAGCAAGAGCAATACAAATCTTATTCAACTCGGGGTCAGTTTTAATTTCGGCCAATAATTAGACCGGAATCTGCGGGGATAGACTGCAGACATAAGCCCATTCCCCAGGGCTGACCGGCTGGATCGAAAGCCTCTGTCCCGGCATGACCAAGGCCATACCCGCGAGATTGGGATCCGCTTTCAGTCGCTTCAAAGTGATGGGCTCAGCAAAGCGGGCAAACGCTTTGACGTCCACCATGCACCAGCGTGACTCGCCTATTTTCTTGGACTTTTCATCAAAATATTTCGATTTGGGATCGAGAGCCGTCGGATCGGGATAAGCCTCTTTCACGATTTTTGCGATACCAATGATCGCAGGCTCTTCGACACGGCTATGATAGATAAAGACGAATTGACCGAGCTTAAACTGATCTCGCATGAAATTCCGCGCCCTATAGTTCCGAACGCCCTCCCATGACTCCGTCTGCCCCTTGCGGGAAAGGAGATCTTCAAAGCCAAAAACGTCAGGCTCCGTCTTCATCAGCCAGTACAACTCACTCGCCATAATTATTACCTTCTAAAAATCCTAGCCCGTAGGTAGCGAAATCGGATAAACCTTACCATTCACCGGATTTTCTCGCCCAGGGAGCGCTAGGCATGAGCAAAAAGCGACTATTCATTATCGATTCGATGGCGATGGCCTTTCGCAATTTCCATGCTATACGCCCGCTCAATACCAGCCAGGGCGTCCCAGTCAATGCTGTGTATGGGAGCCTTATGTTCCTGGCTGGCCTGATCGAAAAAGAGCAACCCGACTATTTCGTGTTTGCAACAGATAGCCAAGAGAAAACCTTCCGTCACGAATTTTACGAGGCTTACAAGGCCAACCGTTCGGATATGCCAGAGGATCTTGCGAAGCAGATTCCTCTTCTCTATCGCCTTTTCGAAGCCTTTCAGGCGCCGCTTTTAAAGGAGCCCGGCCTTGAGGCGGATGACCTCATCGGCTCTCTCGTTCACCAGTTCGCCAGCGATGAAATGCATTGTTTTATCGTCTCCGGCGACAAGGATTTCATGCAACTCGTCAATGACAATGTCACCCTCTACTGTCCCAAAAAGGGTGGTGAAGTGGTGAGGATTGAAAAAGAGGGCGTCTTTGAAAAATTTGGTTGCTCACCCGCCCAGGTGATCGACATTCTCGCGCTCATCGGTGACAGCTCAGACAACGTTCCCGGCGTTCCCGGTATCGGGGATAAAGGTGCCGCCAAACTCATTCAGGAGTTTCATAGCCTCGATGCGATCTATCAGAATCTCGATAAGGTCGCCAACCAGAGACAGCGCAAAGGCCTCGAGGAAAACAAAGAACTCGCCTATCTCTCACAGAAGCTCGTGACGATCAAAGTCGATGCGGTCCTGCCCTGGACGCTCCAGGATTTTGAATGCCTTCCAGCGAAAGCTGTGGCGAATGATGAACTTCTCTCGTTCGTTGAAGAGATGGAATTCAAGACTTACGTCGAACGCGTGAAAACCAAGATGAGACAGATTACGGCTGCGGAGGAACGCGCCCTGTCTCCGTCTTCCCCTGTTGATAGCGCAGGGGCTCAAGACGAAGGCCCTCAGGCAAGACCACGCGAAGTGAACGACTACAGGCTCGTGCGGAGCGAAGAAGATTTTCAAATGCTTTTGGCCGATATTCGTCAAGTCCCGGCCTTCGCCTTCGATACCGAGACGACAGGCCTCGATCGCATCGCGTCCGTCCCCATTGGTTTGAGCTTGTCCTTTAAGGCGGGAACGGCCTGCTATATCCCTATCATCGAGAAGCATCGCCTTCTGGATGAGGAGCGCGTTAAATTCTATTGCCAGGAAATTCTCGGCAATCCCAATCAGCTCAAGATCGCCCACAACGCGAAGTTCGATATCCAGATGCTGGGGAATATCGATGTGAGCGTCGCCGCGCCTTATGCAGACACCATGGTCGCCTCGCATCTCAACGACAGCTCCGATCGCGGGCACAGCCTTGACGAGAACTGTCTTCGTCACTTCGGTTACAAAAAGATCCCCACCAAAAATCTTTTGGATAAGCAGGGCACGATGCTCAGTTGCCCGCTCGATGATTTGGTGGAATACGCCTGCGAAGACGCCGATTACAGCTTCCGTCTCTGGGAGGTCCTCGAGCCGAAACTGAAAGAAAAAGATCTGCTCCGCGTCTTCCACGACATAGAGATGCCTCTCTTACCGGTGATTGCCCGCATGGAATCGGTCGGGGTCAATATCGATACGGATATCCTGAGTGAGATCTCGGACAAACTCGCAGCGAAACTCAAACTTCTCGAAGCGGAGATCTATGAGATCGCCGGCGAGGAATTCAACATCAATTCGACGAAACAGCTCGCGACGATCATCTTTGAAAAATTGAAGATCCATGAACTCCTGGGCTTGAAGCGCATCAAGAAGACTAAAACTGGCTATTCCACGGATATTTCAGTGCTCGAGCAGATGGAGGAACATCCGCTGGGGGCCGCTCTGATGAAGTATCGGACCGTCAGTAAGCTGAAGTCGACCTATGTCGATTCCCTGCCGCAGCTCATCAATGCCAAAGACAATCGATTGCATACCAACTTTCATCAGACTGGCACGACTACGGGCCGCCTTAGTTCGAACGATCCCAATCTCCAAAATATTCCGATTCGCTCGGATGAGGGTCGGGAGATTCGCAAGGCCTTCAGGGCCAGTCAAAAAGATTGGGTTATTATCTCGGCTGACTATTCGCAGATCGAACTCAGGATCCTGGCCTACCTCGCCCAGGACGAAAACCTTCGCCAGGCCTTCGTCGACCGCCAGGACATTCACACGGCTACCGCCTCCCGCATCTTCAGTGTGCCGCCGGCTGAAGTTAGTGGCAATCAAAGGGCTCAGGCCAAGGCCATCAACTTCGGGATCATCTACGGGATGGGTCCGCAGCGTCTCGCCCGTGAAACCGGTGTGGGCATGCGGGAAGCCAAGGACTTCATCGAACGCTATTTTGCAACCTATCCCGGCATCCGCGCCTATATCGATAGATCGATCCAATTCGCAAGGGAACACGAGTACACCGTGACGATTTCCGGTCGGCGCCGCACCCTGCGTGAAATCAACGAGACCAAGGATCGCATGCTGATTGCGAATGCTCAAAATATTGCCGTCAACGCTCCTGTTCAGGGCAGCGCCGCGGATCTCATCAAGATCGCTATGGTCAGGGTGCAAAAGAAGCTGGATGAAACCGGGTCGCGTGCTAGAATGCTTCTCCAGGTGCATGATGAATTGGTGTTCGAATGTCCGAAGGATGAACAGGACCAGGTCATAAACCTAGTGAGACAGGAAATGGAAGGGGCCTACGATTTTGGAGTCCCCTTGCAAACCGACGTTGGTGTTGGCGATAACTGGTTAGAGGCGCACTAAAAATGGATGAAGAAGAAAAACTCAAGGTCATGGGCATCTTCGAACATATCGATGAGCTGCGCGTCCGGCTGGTGCGATCCGTCATCGTCCTCATGGTGATGTTTTGCATCTGCTATTTCTTTGCTGGCCAGATCCTGACCTTTTTGAAACAACCCCTGGTGATGGCGCTTCCCAAAGGCACGCCTTCCCTCTATTTCACTGGTCCGATGGACGTCTTTTTGGCAAACGTCAAGATCGGCTTCTTTACGGCTTTGGTATTGAGCTGTCCGATCTGGCTCTACCAACTCTGGAAATTTCTTGAGCCGGCCCTTTACGTCAAAGAAAAGAAATACGCGATCCCCTTTCTGATCTCGTCGGTCTCTCTTTTTGTAGCCGGTGTGGCCATGTGTTATTACATGATCCTTCCACTCACTCTCGAGTACCTCCTGGGATTGGGCAAGGAAATGGGTGCCACGCCTATCATTACCATCAGCGACTATCTTTCTCTGATTATGATGATGATGTTCGGTTTTGGGGCGGTATTCGAGACGCCTGTGGTCTTGGTTCTTCTCGCCCTGCTCGAACTCGTCACGGCGGAAATGCTCCGAACCAACCGCAAATATGTGATCGTCGGCATCGTGATCGTTGCAGCGGTCGTCACGCCAACGCCTGATCCCCTGACTCAGATGGCGATGGCACTTCCTACCTGGCTACTCTTTGAAGCCTCGATCGTACTGATTGCCTGGCTCCAGAGATCCAAGGCCAAAGAAGCGAAAAAGGCCGAAGGGAAATGAAGAAAATCGATAGAGACGTCGTCCAGCGCCTGGTATTGAGTTCGGCCTTATTTCTGAGCCTTTGCCCCCAAAAGGGCTGGGCCCAGGATGAGAAGATCCGAGCTGCCGAAACCCCTGTGGTTCCAGTCGTGACGGCAGCTCCGGCCACTGAGGTAAAGGACGCTGATAAAAGGGATCCAAATCAATCCTCAGCTCCTGAACCTCAGGATAAAGCCCAGGGCAAGGATAAGAGCAAAGGCCAGACCGCCAACTTTCCCAAACTGACTCCTGAACAGATAGCCGCTCTTCCCGCCCGGACCGGCGCCTGGTCGATCGGCTTTGACGTGAGACAGCTCAACGTCACACCCAGCGATCGACGCTACAAACAGCGAAGTTCGGCTCCCGACGTCAATGTCGGTTACGTATACATCGATGACAGCTGGTGGGTCATGGCGAGAGGACATCTCCCCTTCGGTCCAACCAGCCAACGCTATCCTGATAGTCCACCGATCGATTTTGAAGGCTACGGATTCTCGACGACCTATGGTCGTTCCTTGTCTGGACATCTGCGCGATCCTTCGGGTGATTATGGGGCTGAAATCGGTCTTGAGGTTTTCGAACTTGTGGGCCGCTCGTTTCGACGACAGGTCCTTGCCGATAAGTCGGTGAGCAATGCCTGGGTAATGAAGACACGTTGGACCGCCTTGACACCCGCACTTACTGCCACTTTTCTGAAGCCCTCGCGCCCCCAAGGCTCAAGACCTGAATGGTTAATGACAAGAATTGAAGGCTACCGCTTCAGTGCCGGAGTTGTCATTCCCGTACAAAACTCCTGGGATTTACGTTGGGAACACGATGGCGTTGGCCAGGGGGATCGAGGCAGCTGGACCGGGATGATGGGCGTTATTTCTTTGACGGCGTGGCTTGGTATTTGATTTTTCCGCGATAAACTGCAAAACATCCTACTAGTAATTACTGCTAGGAGTTTGTGATGAAACGTTTCGGAATCTTAGCTGCCGGCTGGATGATGGCCCTGCCATTATTGGCAGCGACCGCCAAAGACGATATTCAAGAATTTAAGCTTAAAAACGGTATGAAAGTCCTGATCCTTAAGGATGACTCCATACCAAATGCCAACATGTATACCTTTTGGAAAGTAGGTTCGCGCAACGAGCTTCCGGGTATCACAGGTCTCTCCCACTTTTTCGAACATATGATGTTTAACGGTTCGAAGAACTTCCCACCGGGTTCTTTCGATACCACTATGGAAGCTGCAGGCGGTTCCAATAATGCTTACACCACCAACGACGTCACGGTTTACACCAACTGGTTTCCCTCGACATCATTTAGCACCATCGTCGATCTCGAAGCCGACCGCATTGCTTCGCTCCAACTCGATGACAAGAAGATCGACAGCGAGCGCGGCGTCGTCCTCTCCGAACGTTCGACCGGATTGGAAAATGATCCGTGGGAAGAGCTGAATACCGTTGTGCGTTCCACAGCTTTCCTGGCCCATCCCTATAGCTGGCCGGTCATCGGCTGGGAGACGGATATCAAAGCCTGGACCAAAGCCGATCTTCAACGCTACTTTGATACTTATTATAATCCTGCAAATGCCACGATGGTGATCGTCGGTGCTGTCGATCCCAAAGCTATCATTGCCGAACTGCAGAAAAAGATCGAACCCATTTCCCGTAAATTTGAAGTTCAACCTCTTCGTACAATAGAACCGAAACAAAACGGCGAGCGCCGCGTTTGGGTCATCAAACCGACCATCACCAATCCCCATTTCATGGCCGATTATCATATACCTGCAGCGAATCACCACGATCATTACGCCCTCGACCTCCTCTCCGTGATCCTTGCAGATGGCCCCTCCTCGCGCCTTTACAAAGCTCTGGTTGATGAACAACGCATCGCGTTGGAAGTCGGCGCAGGCAACGGCGAAGGTCTCGATCCCGAACTCTTTGGTTTTCAAATCGTCGGTGCAGAAGGCAAGAAACCCTCGGCGATTGAAAAAGCTTTCGATAAGGAAATGGACCTTCTCCTCGCCAAAGGCGTAACGGCCCGCGAACTTGAGAAGGCCAAAAACAAACGCCTTGTCGGTCTCTACCGCGCGATGGAAACGATCAACGGCAAAGCCCAGCTGCTTGGCAACTTCGAAGTCTTCTTCGGTGGTTACCAAAAGCTCTTCACAGCCCCTGATGCCTTTAAAGCCGTGACAACTGCAGATATCAAACGTGTGCTCACGACGTACTTCGTGAAAAGCAACCGCACGATCGGCATCCTCGATCAAGCTCAAGAGAAATGAAAGGAAAACATATGCTGAATTCAGCTTTCAAAAAATATTTGGGTCTCGCCGTCCTCAGCTTCGCTCTGCAAAGCCTGACGCCGGCCTTCGCGCAATTTAAAGTCCCTCAGATTGAACCTAGCCAGCTCGATAACGGTCTACAAATCTTCTTCATTCGCCAGAACGAAGTTCCTCTTACGCACGTCACTCTAGGCATTACCACGGGAAGTGCGGCGGACTCAGCCCAATGGGGCCTCAGCTCTTTGACCGCAGACTCCCTGGCCCTCGGCACCAAGTCGTTTACCAAGCAGACGATCGAAGACACCTTTGACTTCTACGGCATCGAATACCAGACCTCGGTTGGCAAAGATTACCTAATGATCGATGCATCGGTTGCGACTGCGGATCTTCCGAAATATCTGCCTATCCTGGCCGAACTCGTCACCAGCCCCAAATTTCCCGCCAAGGAAGTGGACAAGCTGCGCGACCGCACTGTTTCGCAATTGAAGAAGGGCAAAGAAAGCCCAAACCAGATCGCGAACTCAGTCTTCCAACGCATGTTCTATCGCAATCATCCCTATGCTTCCCCAGAAGTCGGGGTTGCCGGAACCGTTCAAAAAATCAAGACGACTGACCTCGTGAAATATCACAGCGAACACTTTCAACCTCAGATCGCAGCTCTCACCATCGCCGGTGATTTCGATCCGGCTCAAGTGAAAGAATTGATCGGGAGAGACTTCGGCTCCTGGAAAAAGGGCGATGCCAAGCCTCTCGTCGTGAACGCCAAGGTTGAAGGCCAGAGTGAAACGGAAGTCCTTCTCCTCGATAAAGACGATTCCCACGAAACCACCTTTCGCATCGGCGGCCCCGGCATCCAAAGCTACGATAAGGACTGGGTCAAGCTCTCGGTGATAAACACTGTTCTCGGTGGACGATTCACCTCGATCCTCAATGAAGAGCTTCGGGTAAAGTCCGGATACACCTACGGGGCCAAGAGCCGTTTCAACGACTATCGTTCAGGTGGGACTTTTTCCATCTCCACATTCACCGCCACGGAAACAACTTTCAAAACCTTGGATCTCGCTCTCGAGACTTACAAGAAGTTTGTGAGCAATGGCCTCGATCAAAAGACTCTCGATTCCGCAAAAGCCTACGTTCTGGGTCAATTCCCTCCGCAGTACGAGACCCTCAACGCCTTGAGCGAACTCGCAACCGAACTCTGGGCCTACGGTATTCCAATCGATCAATTCAACAGCTTTGAGTCTCAGGTAAAAAGCCTGACGCTTGACGAAGCCAATACATTGATCAAATCCAGGTTGCCGCAGGACAAGCTGGAGATTCTGCTGATCGGTAAGGCTTCGATTATCGGTGCGGAAGCGAAAAAATACGGTAAGCTACGCATCCTTCCGATCGCCAGAGTCGATCAGAGCACGGCTCTATAATAGCTTGTAACGACTAGAATATTTTGTTTTTTATTCTTTTTCCTCAAGCCTCGCTGTCTTTGGCCGAACCATGGCCCAAGCAACGAGGTTTTTACATGTCCGCGTACGCACAAGAAAAATTACGTCTCCCACTGGTACGAAAGGTTTTTCGTCAGGGGGAGAAGTATATCTGCGGACTCTGCAAAGCGGACTATCATGACTATGGGACCGCTAACTCCTGTATGAACCAGTGCTGGTTCGACATCCACCATTTCTATCCTGTGGTCAAAAGAAAGCGAAGTGCAAAAGCCTGGGTTTTCCGCTGCCTCTTCTGCTGCCGGGATTATACCAATGAGCTCGGTGCCTATAACTGCGCCCAGCGCTGTGTCGGCATCAAAAACAGGGCTCAACTGCGCGAGCAGCTCTTAAGCGAGCTTCCCCTGTCCCCTCCATCGCGCCCCGTCTCAAGACTGGTTATGATGACGAAGATCGAAGCGCCTCAGGAGAGAGCGAAGCCTACGCCCGCTCCAAAGGCTATCAAAGGTCCTGAGCCTACTATTGCAACCATTACTCCAGCTCCTGAAGGGCTTTCTGCGGAGCCAGCTGTAACGCTGTCCGATGCATCAACACTCGACCTTGAAGTCGAAGTTAAGATCTTCCGCGGCATGCACAAAGATTCCTACACCAAACAGGTCGATCTGAAAGGTGAAAAGTTTCAGTGCGAGTATTGCCATGACACTCACGCGAAAAAAGATGCTGCGCAAAGTTGCTTTGAAAACCACTTCAATGTAGAGGGTTTCGAAAAAGTGGTGTCCGTTGATCCCAACGCCTAATTCCTAATCGCATAGCTTTCATAGCCACAAAAAAAGGCGCCCACTGGAGGCGCCTGCTGTGTGTTAAGGGAAGAAGATCAACCCATTTTACGACGCAGTGAATTTTCGAATTTCAAAATGTCACTCGCATCGACTTCGCTGTTCGCGTACTCAAGTTCACTGTCGGGACTGGCAAATAATTCGCGTTTTTTAGGGAATTTGTGATCCTTCAGTTTGCTTTTGCGTCTCGCTAGCTGGCTGGAGAGTTTGTCGATCATGTGATCGACTGAACCATACATATCGTCACAGACATGTTCTACGTTGCAAGAAAAGCCATCACCTCCAATGATGGAACAAACGACTGTGTGTTTGTGTTTATCAACGGAAAACGTTACCTGAGCTTCGATCGGCTTCGTGGAAAACTTGGATACCTCTGTGTTGATTTTGTTGCGGGCATACTCTTGAAGGGCTTCCGACGATGGCATGTGCTTGAAAGCAAATCTGAACTGCATGGCATGAGCTCCAAAACATGTTGAAGGGTAAGAGAGCAAGAGATTGACTACTAAAAGCCTTGGATGTCCTGGAGTAAGAAGCATCTGTCTCTCACATTGAATCTACTATCGGCATGTGCTCGCCAAATGTGTAGGGCCGAAAATTGCCGGATCAAAGGTTTTTCGTGAGCGGCGAGACCTTGCGAAATCTATGGATTTTTTCTAAGTATAGGTATGCTTTTCAAGCGATGAGGAATGCCGTTGAGCCAAGAATTATTTACCCCTGAGACGGGGAACCTGACAGTCCTCCAAGGAGAACTGCAAAAAATTTCGTTTCAAAACAACGAAAACGGCTGGACTGTCGCTCGCTTACGTACGTCCGAAGCTGAGCCCATCGTGACCGTGGTCGGTCACTTCGGCAAGATTCGACCCGGCGAATTTTGCGAGGTTCACGGAGAGTGGACTGAGAACAAGAAATTTGGCAAACAATTCAAAGCATTACATATAAATGTCATCTATCCTAAAAGCATGGCCGGCATTCTTCGCTACCTGAAATCCGGTGTCATCAAAGGCATCGGCGAGAAAACAGCTGAGCGCATCGTGCAGCACTTCGGTGAGCAGACCCTTGAGGTACTCGATAATGACCCCGATCGATTGCTTACAATTCCAAAAATCGGGAAACGTAAGAAGCTTGAAATCATCAAAGCCTGGAACGAACGCAAACGCTTCCGTGACGTAGAGATCTTTCTCAGTTCGCAGGGCATTTCTCCGGCCTTTATTACCCGAATCATTCGTATCTATGGAGCCGAAGCGCCGGCCCGAGTGGCAGAAGATCCTTACTGTTTGGCACGAGACATTCCTGGCATAGGATTTATAACAGCCGATAACGTCGCGCAGCAGGTCGGTATTCCGCTCGATTCCCCTCTGCGAATAAAAGCGGCACTGTCCTACCAGCTAGAAATCGCGGAAGAGAATGGTCACTGCTTTCAAACGCGGGATCAACTCAACGACAGTCTCAGCCATCTCCTGAAGATTACACGCGGGCGAGTGGAAGAACTTCTGGAGAACGCACTTTCGGATCTGCTTGAAACCGAAGCGATCGTCTTTGATGAATCCCCTACGGTCGGCGATGTCTATTATCGCAAAGCCTGCTTTGATGCCGAAGATATGGTGGCCAATCAGATCACCCGTCTCCTGACCTCGCCGATGCCGATCGAAAGTGGTGATCGCATCGAACGCTGGCTCAAGAGTTATTCCGAAGCCTCGGGCCAACCCTTTTCGCCCGAACAGCTAGGCGCGGTTAAGACCGCAGTGGAAAGCCGCGTCTTCATCCTCACCGGTGGTCCGGGTGTCGGTAAGACGACGACAGCAAACGCCATCATCAGACTCCTGATCAAGATGGGGCGTTCAGTAGCGCTTGCCGCTCCAACGGGTCGTGCAGCGCAGCGTTTATCGGAAGTCGCAGCTGTCGGCGCTAAGACGATTCACCGCCTTCTCGAATGGTCGGCGTCCGAACACAGCTTTCTTCGGGATGATGTGAATCCTCTCGATTCGCAGGTTGTCATCGTCGACGAAGCCTCGATGCTCGATGTGCATCTTGCAGCGGCCCTCATGCGCGCCTTGAAATCAAACGGACAGATTATCTTCATCGGTGACGTGGATCAGCTCCCATCGGTGGGTCCAGGCAACGTTCTGCGCGATCTCATCGAATCGCAGGTCGTGCCCTACACGAAGCTCTCACAGATCTTTCGTCAGGCGGCGGGTTCCGCGATCGTTCAAGCGGCTCACCAAATCAACCGGGGGGATACTCCGGTCTTTCCCGAGCTGAATAACACCGATTGCCAGTTTCTCACGATCGACGATCCGGCGAATATCAAGGAGGCGATTAAGACGCTTGTGCACAGCACCTTGCCGCGCAGTGGATACGATCCCATGAAGGACATCCAGGTCCTTACGCCGATGAATCGTGGCCCCCTCGGCACGACCCTGCTCAACGAAGAGCTGCAAAATCTCCTGAATCCTGCGGGCAGCGTGGGCGGAGAAAAGCTCGAGACTGATAATCAGGTCTTCCGTCCAGGCGACAAAGTCATTCAAACCGTGAACAACTATGATCTGAACGTCTTTAACGGTGATATCGGGTATATCGAACAAGCGGGATTTGACGGCGGGCAGCTCCTCGTCAACTTCGTGGATCGCAAAATCACCTTCACCAAAGAAGAGGCCTACGATCTCAAGCTCGCCTATGCGATCACGATTCATAAGGCTCAGGGCAGTGAATTCCCCGTCGTCATTATTCCTGTGACAATGCAGCATTTCATTATGCTCCAGAGGAATCTCGTTTACACCGCCCTCACCCGGGCGCGGAAACTCGCTATTCTCATCGGTACTCCTTCTGCTCTCAATCAAGCGATTCGAACCCAGACGAGTTTGCAAAGACAAACCCTACTGATTCAACGCTTAAGCCGTGGCCGCTAAACCTTCGGAGCCTCAAAACATGAGTTTTAGATCCAGCACCCGCGATATCGTGTCGAATAGAACCCTTCTATTCGCTCTTATAGCCATCGTTGTCACACGGCTGCTGAGTGGGCTTCTCCTCGCGCCGATTCAAGACGAGGCCTACTACTTCTACTGGGCGCGTTTTCTCGATTGGGGTTACTTCGATCACCCGCCACTCGTGGCCTGGATCTCCAGCCTTACTCAGGTTTGGCCCGCATCGGTGCTCGCGGCTCGTGCCGG
>JACMPP010000056.1 GCA_014377445.1 Oligoflexus sp. | reverse complement strand
TCATCGTGATTCGAGAAAAGCAATCTTTGGCTGAACTGCGTCGTTCGGCCGGTTGAAAATGGGCTAGGGGGCTAGCTGCTCAGCCCCCGCACTATCAGAATGTCTACATAGACAGATTTTGACAGTTAATTTAGAGCGGCTTAAGAGGCGTCGCATAGTGTTTCCCAGTGTGGAGTGAGAAACAGAAGAATATCAGATCCTGGACTGAGGACATAATAAGAGAATGACCAAGGCCTCAGCTTCGTCGGAAGCTGAGGTCTGAGAACCGAAAAATCAATGAGGAAGATGACGTGTTCCGCTCGAACGTGTCGCGACCCAAAGAAGGAGGACAGCGCAAACCGTAGACAGGATCCATCCTGGCCAAGCGTTAGCTGAGAATGCAGTTCCTGTGGAATTCATTCCACCTGAGAATAGCCATGAAATCAGACCGCCAACGAGGGCACCGGCGACTCCTAGGCCTGTGGTTTTCCAGAAACCAAGGGATTGCCGCCCGGGCATGATTGCGCGTGCGATCAGGCCAACGATAAAACCGATTACGATCCAGGATACGATAGTTCCTATCATGACGACTGTCTCCTTGTGTGATTCTAAGATGTCTGCTGCAAACTGCCACCCGCGTAAGGGTGGGATCTAACTGAGAGTGAGTATGGCGGAGAGAAAGCGGCATTGGGAACTAGAAAAACATCAAAAAAGTTCTAAATTCGCGACCCAGGCCTAGAAAAGGTTCTGTTATCAAGAGATTGAGAATTCCGGTCGAAAAAAAGCACCAAAGTTTTGAATTTTTTAGCTCTTAAAGACTGTTAATTTTGTTAGTTTGTATTGAACCATTATAAGGAGCTTTTATGCATTCATCTAAAGAAGAGGAAGGATTCGCACTGACAGAGCGGTGCACCTCGAAAGTCGTAAAAGATGAACTTCGATATCAGGAAGAAGAATGTTTGAGTTTTTCGGGTGAAGGTTTGCTGCCAGGACTGACTAAAGCATTTCGCGCCAGCAAAATTTCCCACCATCCCGTGACACTCTCATAACGTTCCTTCGTAAGACAATATAAAATGCGGTCTCGCCTTCTTCAGGTGAGACCGCTTTTTTACAAACGGATTATTTTTTGTCGAGCTGTTCCTGGACGCTTTTGAGAAGAACTTCGTCCTCCGCAGTGATGTCAGGATCAAATCGTCCGACCACAAAGCCTTGACGATCGACAAGAAATTTTTCGAAGTTCCACAAAACATCTTGCTTCTGCTGACGTCCAAGGCCTTTTGATGCAAGGCGGGACTCAAGATTTCCATCTGTTTTTTTAACGCTTTCAGGGACGGTATCGGTCAAATATTTATAGAGAGGGTGTTGACCTTCCCCTTTTACGACAACTTTTTCGAACATTGGAAATTGAATGCCAAAGGTGCCGCGGCAAAATTCTTCGATCTCGGCATTGCTTCCAGGTTCCTGACCCATGAATTCATTCGCCGGAAAACCAACGACAGTCAATCCTTTGGCCTTATAGGTCTCGTAGAGTTTCTCCAGACCTTCGTACTGAGGAGTCAGTCCGCATTTGGATGCCACGTTGACGAGGAGAAGCACTTGACCTTTAAAATCACCGAGACTGGCAGCTTTGCCGTCGATGCGTTTGAGTGGAAAATCGTAAATGTCTGCAGCCATAATCGCTTCCTTTTTACAAACGGGGAGAACGCGGGTCTGATCATAAGACTAAGCGGGAAAAGTTTCTAAGACTTGTTTGCCTCGTGCTGCAATTAATTGAAAAGACAAAAAAATGCGCCCAAAGGGCGCAGAGTGCTGTTGAGTGGAAAGGTTAATTCGAAAGAGTTCCGTAAAGAGGGCCGAGTTTATCGATTTCATCGCCACTACTGCCAAACCAACCAACGATCTGCATACCCTCGGGAGCGGAGTGAGTCACTGGCTCGGGTGTCCACGTCCCGCCTTCGATGCTTCGACCCAGATTGGTCGTAAATCGAATCGCAAAGACGCGCTGATCGCCATCTTTTTTACCCAAGGCGATTTCCTGTTTGGCAATGAACTCACCGTCGTCCAGCACGAGACGATTTTCGCTGCTGCCACCCTTGCCATGACAAAGATCACCGATGCCCTCGAGAGTCAGACAGACCTGCGAGACGCGATCGCCCGAATGAATAACGATTTCCCGCAACTGATAGAGGCCAAATTTCTTAAGTCTTTCATAGTCGCTGAAGGCCTTCCCACCACTGCCGCCAACCGATGGTTCAAAGCTTATTCCGCTTGAACCAAAGCTTTTGCCGCCTTCAAAGCCAGACCATCCGCTACGTATCCACGGACTATCGGGGGCTCCTCTATTGGATTGTTTCTTGAGTTCGGGCGCCACCTGAAGGGCGATGTTGATAGCGGCGCGAAGTATCCATTCGATCGGGCCTGGAGCCAGGTCGGGGAGGTCATTCACGTCCTTGGCATTGACCGGTCTACCCCAGTTGCCACCAAAATTCTTGAAGGATGATTTTTGAATGTCCTCGTAAAGGAGCAAGGCTTTTTGCGTGTCGAATTCGATCAGCTTTTGGCCACCGATCGGATTTTTCTGGACATAGGCTTGCTCCGAGATGATGTCACCAATTTGCATCCATTCGATTCCAAGGATCCCGTCCAGGGCCACGTGAGAAATCGTGGTGTCGGCCTGAAAGCCGATATCCTTCGCGTAGAATGCGTGGCTGTTGAGAGCAGCGTAGACAAAGGGACGATTGTTTTTGCTTTCGAGTGCGGAGGCAGGCAGCCAGTTGCCGACGCCGTGAGAGGAGAGAAAGGCGCTCTCCATGCGGCTGCGATCGTTGCTAAGACGCACGGTGATATTTTCCCAGTCGCCTTCATGAACCGCCACATTGCAGAGTTCGAGAGTCCGATTTGTTTCGCCGATGTTCCAAATCTTAATGGGGCCTAATATTCGAAAGCGAAGTTTGGAACCCTGGCAACCATTCTTTGCATAGAAGATCCAGTATTGTAGCTTTCGGCCATCTTCGCTGACGTTGACGATCGTCCGGGCTTGATGGCCATTGAGGTAGTCGGCTCGGGCTGAAAGGAAAAAGTCCTCATTGCGGCTGTTTTCATCCTCCATAAGGAAGGTCTCTGGATCCATGGGGAGATAGAGTTCCTGGGGATGAAGGCGAAAGATGGGTGCAAATCGGGCGGCAAGCTCACGCTTGTCGAAGTCATCGGCACGCTCAAGTTCAGTACTGATGAGGCTTCTCTCGCTCTGTCCACAGGCGAAGGCACTCGACAGACACAGGGCTGCAATCAATCCTATACGCAACATAGGGCTCCTGACCCAGCTCGAAGAGAGCCAAGTTTTGTACAATTTTGTAAGGATTATTAAAGGTCTATTTTGGATATGCCATTCTTTAAGTTGAATAGGAAGGGAAATAATAAGATTTAATAAAGATAAAATGATGAGCGAGTAAAGGCGCAGAATATGCTCTAAAACAAGTGGATTTCAGCGATTTACTCCTCGTTGGAATCGCTCAGAAATCCTCCTGGTGGACTGCCAAAATAGGTTTTTGAATTCCACAATAATAGGTGTCCGGTGAACATTTAATCTTTAGCGCTTCAACTTTTTTGCTGTCAGGGCCTAGGCTTTGTGAGAGAAGAGTGCGAAATATTGAAGACCGATATAAGTGAAATTTCGCAGGAGCTAAAGACATGAGTGAGAAAAAGCTTATCCTCGTTGTCGATGACGAAATCGATTTGCGGGAAATTTTGCGCGAAGAATTCGAATATACAGGCTACTCTGTCGTCGAAGCTGAAAACGGCATGAAGGCTATTGAAGTCCTGAACGCCCATCCGGTCGATGTTGTGGTTTCCGATATTCGTATGCCAGGTGGGAATGGACTCGACTTTCTAAACTATATTGAAAATCGCGCAGGTTCCAAGCCGCCCGTGATCCTCGTCTCTGCTTATGCGGACATCAATACCCGCGAAGCCCAGGTAAAGGGTGCTTTTGCCTTTGTCGCCAAACCTTATGATCTGCGCGACCTCATGGAAACGACGGAGCGTGCAGTGATCGAGTCTGAAAATCGAGAATTTATCCGAGTTGGCGAGCATCGTCTGTCGGAAGTCGTTCAAGTGAAAGCGTAAGGAATTATCGCCCCGCTTATGCAAAAAGAAGAGTTCATCGAAAATCGATGAACTCTTCTTTTTTTTAAGAACAAATCTCAATGCGTCTTACGGATTCTCAGACGGCCCGTGGCAAGTCAACCCATGAGGGGGCAGCCTTGGCCAGGACCCATACAGGACCTATGAGAAGAAAGAGCAGGTCTTTGAAGAACGAAGGTTTTTTTCCCTCGAGCTTGTGGCCATAGAACTGGGCGATCCAGGAGAGGACAAAGACAGTGATACTCACCATTCGCAGCTCGGGGACAACAAAGTAGGTACCGACCATGATCAAAGTTACAAATCCCATACCGACGAGGACGAGGGGCTTTTTGAAAAGTGCGTAGTAGATCATGGCCAAAGCGATAAGGATGTAGGACAGATGAAAGTCAGGGCTGCCGAGAGTGAAGCTGTGGAGAAAGCCCAACAGGCTCCACATGATCAAGGGCACCGCTATGTTGTGAATGGCCACATTGGTGGGGTTGCGATGGGATTCTTGATATTCTGTGAGATAGGAATTCAGCGATCTCATGGGGCTCCCGCTCCGCGAATTGTTTTCACTTTTGACTATGGCTCGACACTCGAATTTTTATTAAAATTTATGTTTTGCTGAAACTCGGGGAAAGCCTCCTCTTTTTCAATGTATGGGATTTTCCAAAAGATCTCCCCCTAGATTCTGTGGCCTTCCCCGCTTATAATCGATAGATTACTGACTCCACTCCGCCCCATCCTGTCGACCTCCATTCGGGATATTACAGTGGGATTGAGCCGGAGCCTTCGAAGTGGATCATATACAGTGTGAGCGGGAACGACAAAGAAAAACGGCGGCCCGAGAGCTGCCGATTTGTTTGGAATTATTTGTAGAGCTTCTGACGTTCGGCAATCACTTCAGCATTTTCGAGGTAATCGCTGTAGTTCATGTGGCGATCGATCACACCGTTCGGCGTGAGTTCGATGATACGCGTGGCGAGAGACTCGATCATCTCCCTATCCTGCGAAATCAAAAGCAGGGTGCCTTTGTAAATCTTCAGGCCATTGTTAAGAGCCGTGATCGACTCCAAATCCAAGTGGTTGGTCGGTTCGTTCAGAAGCAGGATGTTCGGCTGCATCATCATGATACGGGAGAGCAGGCAGCGAACTTTTTCACCTCCCGAGAGGACATCGGTCTTCTTAAAGACTTCAAGGCCACCGAAGAGCATTTTGCCAAGGAACCCGCGAAGGAATTCCTCTTCCCCTTCAACCGGCTTTTCCGCGAACTGACGAAGCCATTCAATGAGGCTCAGGCCGTTCTGGAACATGTGGTAATGGTCTTTGGGGAAGTAGCCGCGTTTGGTGGTCACGCCCCAACTGAACTCGCCCGCGTCTGGATCGACTTCGCCCTGCAAGATACGGAAGAGGAGAGAAGCTGCTTTTGAATCGCGGCCGACGAATGCAATGCGTTCCCCGCGTTCAACCGAGAGATTGAAGCGGCTGAACATCTTTCGGCCGTCTTCCGATCCGCCGAGATGTTTGACATCCAGGAGGTGCTTGCCGGCTTCCCGTTCCTGTTGAAAGACGATGTGCGGGTAGCGACGGGTGGAGGGTTTGATCTCGTCGACGTTGAGTTTATCGAGCATTTTCTTACGCGAAGTGGCCTGGCTTGATTTGGAAGCGTTGGCTGAGAAGCGTGCGATGAATTCTTTGAGCTCTTTAACCTTGTCTTCCGTCTTCTTGTTCTTGTCATGCTTTTGCTTGAGGGCCAACTCGCTCGCTTCGTACCAGAACGTGTAGTTTCCGGCATAGAGCGAGATCTGATTGAAGTCGAGATCGGCGATGTGGGTCGCGACCTTATCGAGAAAGTGCCTGTCATGCGATACGACGACGACGGTGTTCTTGAACTCGACGAGGAACTCTTCGAGCCACATGATAGAGTCGATGTCGAGGTTGTTCGTAGGTTCGTCGAGCAGGAGAATATCGGGGTTACCGAAGAGGGCTTGAGCGAGCAGAACGCGGACCTTCAAGCCGGCTTCCATCTCGCGCATGAGCATGTTGTGACTTTCGGTGCGAACACCGAGGGCTTCGAGCATGCCGCCTGCCTGGCTCTCAGCATCCCAACCGCCAAGATCGGCAAATACGGCTTCGAGTTCGGCCGCTTTCATTCCGTCTTCGTCGGTGAAATTTTCTTTGGCATAAAGAATCTCTTTGTCCCGAATCGCTTCGTACAGAGGCTTGTTGCCCATCATCACAACTTTGATGACTTCGATATCTTCAAACTCAAACTGGTTTTGTTTGAGGACCGCGATGCGCTGACCCTGGCTGACGATGACTTCGCCGCTGTCGGGCTGGATTTCTCCGGAGAGAATTTTGAGAAAGGTCGACTTTCCTGCGCCATTTGCACCGATCAGACCGTAGCAGTTGCCCGGCATAAACTTGATGCTAACGTCTTGGAATAAAAACCTTTGGTTAAAGGACAGAGTGATCTTGTTCGTGCTGATCATCGCTGTTTTCCTATCTGGTCATTGTGCTGCAGGTATGCCTTCGATGCGGCCTACCTTAGTCCAATGCCCCCATTTTTACCAGCGGAGAACAGGATTTTTGGGTGAATTTAGACCCGTTGAGGGGGACTCTTTGAGTGTCCGGGCGGCGGGAAATGGAAACACCAGGGTCGGAATCGCTTCTGGAGCTCGAGATCTCAATATATATGTATTTATGATGTAGCAATTTGGGATGATGATCTCCTCTGTTCGAACCTTAAGGTTCCGAAGAGGCGTTGGCGGGGCCCTTCTTTTTTGGCTTTGCCGCTTTGTACACCGGAGCTGGCGCTGGAACTGGAGCAGCGGTCTTCGGGGTTACTGCTTTCGAAGCTGGGGCAGCCTCTGCGGCTGCAGGACCGCCGTTGGCATCCTTGGCTTCCTGGTATTCAGGATCAGTCTCCTCTTCGCCAAAGGCTTTGTTTTCAAGTCCCTGAAGATATTTTTTCAGTTTTTCCCGATGGCAACGGTAAGCCGTTGCGCGGCCTTTGGCGTTGCTGACGCCTGTGACGCCCGGGGTGAACGTATCGTAGCGAACCGCGTTGCCTTTATTTTGAGCAGTCATTTCTTTCAAAATGATTGCGAGTGCTTTGTCATGAATAAAAGGCGTTCCATCATATTTAATCTTAGCTAGCTGGATGCATGTTTCAGCAAATGGGCTTTTGATAACCTTTACAATTTTCCCTTTGGAAGTCTCTTTAGGCACCGTCGAGCAACTGAATAGTGTGCTGAAGCAGAGGAGGGCACAAATACTTAGGACGTGACGTGCCAAAGGCATCGGGGTCTCCGTTCGCTTAAAAATAAAAACTTCCTCTATTTCATACCGGATCGACATGATTTTCAAGGTTAAAGAGGGAGCTGCCGCTTAGCAAAAGCTTTGAGAGCCGGGGAAGACTTGGAGGGAGAGGGTTTGGGCCTGACTCGCATGGGTCAGGCCAGGCGCATCAACGGATGAAAATCAATGGCGTTACAAAGAACTCAAGCTTTTCGAGGTTGAAGTAGACCGCAAAGGCTCCAGCGTATTCATATTTGATGTCAAAAGATGGAACTTGTTCGGGACTGGTCTCTGGCGTCTTAGCTGGGATGAGGCCCACGTATTCACCAGGAGTCACGCTTGCGCCGTCTTTGACATCGGCGACGTAAGTCGTCGCGTTGCTCGCAAAGCCTTCCGAATCGGTAACAACGAAGGAGCAGGCTTCGGTCAGAGATTTCTCGCCGTTCAGCTTTACTTCGTAGGAGATGGAGTAAAAGCCGTCATCATCGTGCATCAGACTTTTGGCATCGAGTTCAAGGGAAGTGCTTGGGCATTTCAGGTATACGTAGCTTTTGGCTGTTGGTTCTTGCTGAGTCGGCTCCTGTTGAGCTGTATCATTGTCGGCTGCATAGGCACTGCCGCTGATCACTGCGCAAAGCGAAAGGACTTTAAGAAATGTACGCATGAGGAATCTTCATTAAGATCGGGTTAAGGAACAATCTTCCTATAGGGTTTGGCATAAACTATAGTCGAGATCTGGTCATCCACTTAAAAGATAAAAATAGAAAAAAAGCCCTGACCGGCAAAGGTCAGGGCTCTTTTAGCGTTTCGCTTACAGACCAGCAGTTGCTGGTGCAGCAGGAACGATCAAACCTGCGGGTGGGTTTAAGAGACTGATGAGTTCAACTGTCTGTTTTGTAGTGACAGTGATTGAATCAAATTTAGAAACCTGTTTGAATTCAGATTTTGCAAGGAAATCAGTTCCAGTCAAATACCATTCTCCAACAGTAGCTTCGAATGCGTTTTCGCCTGTTGCAGAGATATTGCCTTTGACAAAATCTGTGTCAAAGCTGCCAGCAGTAACTGCGAGTTTTTCGCTGCCTTGTGCCGTAACATCTGTTGTTTGGGAAGTTCCGTCTGGTTTTGTTGTTACTGTTTTTGACAATCCAGTAACATAATCAGTTTGAACAGTTACGGTGCCACCGGCTTCTGTGATTGTAGTGATTTTTGAACCGTCTGCGCCTGTTGTTTCTGCAACAGTTGGTTCGGCGACTGGAGAGGTTGCAGCTGCGTTGGTTGGCGCTGCGTTGCATTGAGTCAGGAAGTCGACCTTTGTCAATTCTTGCGTTTCTGCAGGAATTGGAGCAGGCGCAGCAGAACTTGTGCTTTCATGAGTAATCGAAACGCCGGCATCGCTGGAAGCTGATACGGTATCTTTTTGAGTTTCTGTCACGGTTTCTGGAGCTGGAAGGCCTTCACCACCGGCGTATTCAGTAACTGTGATGGATTTATATTCTTTCGAATATCCAAGAGGATTAGCAGCAAGAAATCCTGTCCAGATTTGTTCACAAGAAAGTGCAGCGTTTGCTCTGTTGCGTACGGGTGCGTTAGCAACCTGGTCGCGAAGGTGGCTGATTTTAGTCTGAACTTTTTGTGATTTAGGGGCTTCTTGTTGGCTACAAGCAACAGTTAGTGAAAGGAGCGAGCCGATTACGAGAGATTTGCTGATAGTTCCTAGCATCATTAATATTCCTCTTTTATGCAAGGTTTCTGAATTTGTTTGTCTCTGGGTGACAACTAGGAAAATGTTTACTCCTTTTCACCGATAGGATCGAGTAAAAAGCTTGCTAGATAAGTCTTTGAAGCATGCTTCTGATTTTAGGAAATATAAAACCATAATGTTTCTTTTTATTGGCGTAACTTGAACGTGCAGAAAGTCCCGCATAATTCGGGAAAATTTGAACACTCACACAAGTTCAAATGGCGCCTTCCCGAACTTTTCAGAAGTCAAAATTCAGCTTATTTTATAGGGGAAATGTCTTCCATATTGTTCTTCGTTGTCGCACTCTGATGACCGGGATGGACATGCGCGACTGGTAAACCCTGACTTAGCTCAACCAATGCGTTTAGACTTGCGCGGTTTTCTTCGGCGAAATCACTGAAGCTTCCTGGCGGGACATTATTCTTCCAACGCCAGGCTGTATGAGAGCTATCGCCCACGATCAGTTGTGCTGTTCACCAAAAATGCAAGGCTGCCCCTTGAGTGCAAGCGTCGCGAGACCGCTGATACTGAGGAATATTCGACAAACTGCGAACATGTCGTAGCCTTTTGCTTTTGGAAAACTATGGCATCCTAACAAAAATTCGTACAAGTCCCATCAAAAACCTATTTCCAAGTTACCATAACCATTTTTTGGACCCAGCTTTGCAAACGATCGCTTGCGTTGCAAAAGGCTCCAAGCGATCGTAGCGCAAAATGAGGGAGAGCAACTCATGATTGGAAAATTTGACAAGTTGTTTACGAAACTGGCTTCCAAAACTGCGATAGGAATGGGTAAACCGGCCGCCTTTTTGATAGCGTTGTCCGTGGTTGTGATCTGGGCTGTATCGGGGCCCCTGTTTCACTATTCCGATACCTGGGAATTGGTGATAAACACGGCCACGACGATTGTGACCTTTTTGATGGTCTTTCTCATTCAAAACACGCAGAACCGCGAGTCGCGAGCCTTGCATTTGAAACTCGATGAACTGATCCTGTCCTTGAAACACGCAGATAATAAGATGATCGACATTGAAAATCTCGAGGAAGCAGAACTCGAAGAGCTAGCCCGCAAGTATCACAATCTGAATCAAACGGCCCAGGTCACGATCGAGCGCCATTTGTCGAAAAGACATCATCATGCCAATCGTAAAGACCAAAGGTAGACCGGGGAAAAACCATGACTGCGAACTCCGAACACGATCTAAAAGCCTCTCTCGATAAACGCCCAAGTTTTGCCCGGGGCTACTACGGCCTCGCGATTTATCGGCCGAAAAAAGAGGTGAACTTTGGATCTCTCCTGCGCACGGCCCAGATCTTCGATGCTTCTTTTATCGCATTGATCGGCAGTCGTTATCACCGTCAGGCTTCGGATACCTTTGGGGCCGTGCACCATATTCCAGTTTTTGAATATGACTGCTTCGATACCTTCTATTCGAATCTCCCGCGCTCCTGCCAAATCGTGGCGGTTGAACAGCACGAACGTGCGGAGAATTTGAAAAGCTATAAGCACCCGCTCAGCGCTGTCTATCTGCTGGGAGCTGAAGATGATGGACTTCCGCCCGCCATCCTCGAGCGTTGTCACGACATTATTATGTTGGATGGGGAAAAATCGATGAATCTCGCCGTCGCGGGTAGCATTGTTATCTACCATCGCACCAGCTTAACTTAGGAATTTCAATCAATCGCCGTGACGCAAAGAAATGTGTCCGGCAATCACCTGCCAGCCATCGGCGACCTTGCTCCACACCCTTGTGAAACGAAACAAACCCGAGAATGAAGTATTTTCAAGATCGATGAGGCAGTTCACGACGACGGTCGAGGCGTACTCCTTGAGGACCATCTCGCTGCGTTCATAGCGGGAAAAAATGGATTCATCCGCGCTAAACATCGCGTCGATCACTTCGCTCTTCTGGATCATTCGTCCGAAAGGCGTCGCTAGCATCGCGCCGTCGGCGATAAGCTCGCGAAAGGTGTTAAAATCATTGCAGAGATCTGCTTGCATCAGACGATTTTCCAAGCGCAAGATTTCAGCCACAGGTCTGCTCATGATACTTCCTTCAAAGCCAAGCTTAAGAGATGAAGTGTTGAAGTTTAGACTTAGGCCTTCAGTGCTTTTTCAATATCCGCTGCGAGATCCTCGGGAACCGTTGCTGTAGCAAATCGGTCGACTTTTTTGCCGGATTTATCGGTGAGAAACTTAGTGAAATTCCATTTGATGGCTTTGCTGCCCAGGATGCCGGGCGCCTCATCTTTTAGGAATTCATAGATGGGATCGGTCGAGCTGCCGTTGACATCCACTTTGCCGAGCACGGGAAACGACACACCGTAATTCAACTGACAGAATTCTTGAATCTCGGTGTTGGTTCCGGGTTCTTGACCCATGAATTGATTGCAGGGAAAGCCGAGGACGACCAGGCCTTGGTCCTTGTACTTTTGATAGAGTGCCTCGAGGCCTTTGTACTGCGGGGTGTATCCACATTTACTGGCAACGTTGACGATCAGGATGATTTTGCCTTCGTGCTGGGAAAGAGGGTAGGGTTTATCGCTCGCATCTTTCACAGTGTAGTCGAAAAGGCTCTTAGTCATTCGGCACTCCTGCATGGATTTCTATCCGCCTTTGTACCTTGCCCCAAAGCTCAGAGTCAATAATCAGTACCGGTCCCTTTTTGACCAAAAGCGTCTAGGGTCCTGGCAAAAAAATGAAGGCTGGTTTATTTCTTTCACAGGTCATTGATTTGATTAAGAGCTGCTCATTCCGTGATCCGCTCTTAACGCCCAGTCCTGGCAAAAATGTTTTCCGAGCTTACTTTTGTTCGCAAAGTGAAATGGGCGTCCAAAGGGTTAAATAGAAAGAATCAAGCGTAAAAATAAAAAAGTCAGTGGCGATCCACTGACTTTCTTTTTGAACTTATGAGAGCTAAGTTGTTTTACTTCTTAGCCGGTTTGGCTGCTGACTTTGCGTCGCGCTCAGCCTTTGCTTTTTGAGCTGACTTTGAAGCGTCATCAGTCTTCTGCTTTTGACCCTTTTGTTTGTCTTTCGGACTTTTATCACCCATGAAAGGCTCCTTTGGATAAATGCGGGTTTTAAGCGTTAGTGCGTTTCATTATTCGATCATCTTTGTTTAGGATACCGGACCGGAGACCAAAAGCAAAGAAACGACAGAACTAAATAAATACTCTTTTGAGGGGAATCGCTATGGCAAAGTCTGGGTCCATGAACCAGCCATGACCAGGATAATGACTTGCTCATCTCTCGCCAATGCGCTTTAACCTTCTTTAACCATTGTAAAATTTGCTCCAAAAATCGCAGAAGCGTATGGATCGCAATGCGGTGCCAAAAATTTTATAAATACATTTGGACAAGGCAGGAAATGATGGGTATTTCAGTCCTGTCATCTTGGGAGGACCTTAATGTACGTCTTCATGAAAATAATCGCTTGGTTGCTCAGTCAGCTCTCCTTCAACAGTTTGGAGCAGCTCGCTCATCTTTTGACCTTTATTTTCTTCGATGTTTTTCGTTTCCGTCGCGGCATGATGATGCAGAATCTCGCTATCGCTTTTCCCGACCTGTACAGCCAGTCGGAAAAGACGAGGATCGCCCGCGCTTCTTTTTCACATTTCATTCAAACGCTCTTTGAAGTGCTGATCTCGGCGAAATATCCGATCGACGCGAATGTGGAAGTCATTGGGGGCGAACGCCTGACTGCGGCTCTTGCCGAAAATAAAGGTGTTTTCATAGTCGCCATGCACATGGGTAACTGGGAAGCCATGGGAGCCGTTATCACCAAGCGTTTTCGTCCGGCCTACACCGTCGTGAAAAAAGTGGGCTCGGATGGACTGAACAAATATGTTGAAGAGCGCCGACTCGCCAATGGTCTCTATTGGATAGGCCGCGAGAGAACTGGCGACGCTGTTCGGCAAATGTTCAAAATCCTCAAAGCGGGTGACATCGTCGGATTTATCATGGACCAGGCGCGACCGGGCGAACCACGCCTGCCTTTCTTCTCCAAGCCGGCCAAGACCAACACCAGTCTCGCTGCGATCTGGGGTCGACGTCCTGCCCCTGTGATGGTTGCCACCATGCATCGCACGGCCTTTGGACACCATATCCTCGAGATCGAAGGACCGCTCAACATGCGTATCACCGAGAATCCGGATGACGATATTTTATCCAATGCCCTCATGTTCAATCAGCAGGTCGAAGCCTCGGTGCGCCTTCATCCCGAGCATTACTTTTGGTTTCATAATCGCTGGAAATGATCCCCTCACAATTGCGAAGAACCGGGTCCTTTAAGGCCTCGGTTTTTTTTCGTGGTCCTAAAATCCCATGCCCACCTGAAGACTATCCCAACAAATATGATGTTTTGTGGTACAAAGCCTGGGCTGGCTTTTTGCTTGAATAGAGAACCAGAGATATCGCGAGATTGAGGAGTTCCTTGTGAGTGTTGGCCAAGAATCGACTGAGACGCAGCTACCCTTAGCCCCCTTGTTTCGGCGCCTGCCGCCCCATGGCATGCTGGCCGATAGCGGTGAGCTTTTGGACCTCTTTCTCGACTTTGTTCGGGAAAAAGGAGTGGATCTCTATCCAGCTCAAGAGGAGGCGATCCTTGCGCTCTTTGAAGGCGGGAACGTTATTCTCAACACGCCGACGGGCTCCGGGAAATCCCTGGTGGCTACAGCTCTGCATTTTCTCTCTCTCGCACAGGGCAGGCGTTCGGTCTATACCTGCCCGATCAAAGCCCTCGTGAACGAAAAGTTTCTGGCTCTCTGTGCGGATTTTGGTCCCGATCAGGTGGGTATGATCACGGGCGATGCCACGGTAAATCGCAATGCCCCCATCCTCTGCTGTACGGCAGAGATTCTTTCGAATATCGCGCTGAGCGAAGGGGACGAATCCTCGGTGGACGATGTGATCATGGATGAATTTCATTATTATTCGGATCGTGATCGTGGTGTGGCCTGGCAGATTCCACTACTGACCATGCCGAAGACCCGTTTTCTTTTGATGTCGGCGACCTTTGGTGAGACCGATTTCTTTGAAAAAGTTTTGAACGATCTCACCAAGCGGCCAACGGCCGTTGTACGATCGAGCCAAAGACCGGTTCCGCTGGATTTCGTTTACCAGGAATCGCCTTTGCACGAGACGATTCGCAAACTTGTGGGCGAAGGCAAGACTCCAATCTATCTTGTGAATTTCACTCAGCGTGATGCGGCGGAAGAGGCTCAAAACCTCATGTCGATGGATTTTTCGACCAAGGAGGAGAAGCAGGCGATTGCAGCCGCGCTCCAAAACGTGAAGTTCTCAAGTCCCTACGGCAAGGAAGTCCAAAAGACCCTCAAGCACGGGATCGGCCTCCACCATGCCGGCCTCCTCCCCAAATACCGACTTCTGGTCGAACAGCTAGCTCAAAAGGGTCTGCTTAAGATCATCAGTGGAACGGATACGCTCGGGGTCGGAGTCAACGTCCCCATTCGAACCGTTCTCTTCACCAAGATGTGCAAGTTTGATGGCAGCAAGTCGACGATTCTGAGTGCGCGAGACTTCCAGCAGATCAGTGGACGGGCAGGACGCAAGGGGTTTGACAACCTGGGTTCGGTCGTCGTACAGACGCCTGAGCATGTGGCTGAGAATAAGAATCTCGAGGCCAAAGCCGGTGGCGATCCCAAGAAACTTCGAAAAATTGTGCGCAAGAAGGCTCCTGAGAAGGGCTATGTTCACTGGGACGTCAATACTTTTAACAAACTCATCGCAGCCCCGGCGGAGCCTTTGGTCTCACGCTTTAACGTATCGCACGCGATGCTGCTCAATATTCTGAATCGTCCCGGTGACGGCTGTCGCGCCATGCGTAACCTCATCAAGGACAGTCACGAAACGCCGCAAGCCAAACGTCAGTTGAGCAAGACAGCCTTTCAGATGTTCCGATCTTTGGTGGAGCGCGGGATCGTTCAGTTTGAAGTGACGGCAGAAAGTCGTCATAAAAAATTATTGATCGACCGTAATCTCCAGACAGATTTCTCTCTCAACCAGACGCTTTCGCTTTATCTGCTCGATACTATGAAGCTTATGGATCCCTATGCCGAAGATTTTCCGCTCGATCTGTTGACCCTGGTTGAATCGATACTTGAGAATCCTGACTTGATTCTGCGCAAACAGCTTGACCGTCTCAAGACCTTGAAAATGGCTGAAATGAAAGCGGATGGAGTCGAATACGAGGAACGGATCGCCGAACTCGAAAAAATGGAATATCCGAAACCCAACAAAGACTTTATCTACGATACTTTCAACACTTTCGCGGCCGCTCACCCCTGGGTTGGGAACGAGAACATTCGGCCCAAATCGATCGCCCGTGAGATGTACGAGACCTTTCAATCCTTTGATGAATACATCCGCGACTACGATCAGCAGCGCGCCGAAGGCCTCCTCCTGCGCTATCTGACCGAAGTGTACAAGGTTCTCGTGCAAACGGTCCCCGAGTCCTATCGGAGCGAGGAAGTGGAAGCGATCATCGATTATTTTGGAACGATGATCCGAAATATCGACTCGAGTCTTCTCGACGAATGGGAACGCATGCGGAATCCCGCTTACGTCTCAGCCAACGACGTGGAAGCTGAAGCGAAAAAAGACGACGCACCGGACGTCACCCGCGACATGCGTGCCTTTACCGTCCTCGTTCGGAACGAAGTATTCCGTTTCACAAGGGCGATGGCGGCTCGCGACTACGAGGCCGCGCTTAATCTCCTCGAGCTCGGGGCAGCGGAGGATGCCCCTCAATGGACGACAGCGATGCTGGCAGGCAGCATGGAGGCATTTTATCCGGAACGCCGCACGATTCTCACCGATCGGGCCGCGCGACATCCTCAATACTGCCGCGTGACGCCTGCAGCCGATGGATCCGGATTCAAGGTTGAGCAGACTTTGATCGATCCTTTTGAATTCAACGATTGGCGAATTGTTTTTCATATCGATCGAACCCGGGCGCGTGAACTGGGACGACCTGTTCTGCAGCTAGTTAACATTGGTGAGATGGGTTCCTGAACTTGAGGAGAGCGACTCAAAATAAAAAAGCCGCAAAAGATTATGCGGCACTTCTAAGCGTTAAGATCAAGCTTTAGAAGCTCTGGGTTAGACTAAAGTGGTTTCCGTAGAGGTCCTTGACCAATGCGGATACACCCCAAGGGCTTTCCACCGGCTCTTCCACGATCTCCACACCTCTCTCACGAAACTCCTCAATCGTTTTCAGACAGTCATCAACTCCGAGTACCCAGGTAGGGGTATTGCCGACCTGCCTATTCTTCTTTTCAAACTGTTCCCCATGTTCGTCCATCGACGGGAACTGAAGTATGATTTCGGGCGATTTCTGACCGTGCACTCCAATTGTAACCCATCGTGAACCAGGTTTTTTGATATCCATGCGTTTCTCAAAACCCATTTTCTCGGAGTACCAGGCGAGGCTCGTCTCAATATCTTTAACCACGATCGTGATGTAACGAAGTTCGGTGATCAAGCTTGGCTCCTAGGCGACTTAACAAATACTGTAAGATACGGATTTGTTGAATACTTTTTGTATATCTGACAGCATACTGTCAAAGTTTCGATTTGGCAAGATCGGGGCGCAAGGGGAGACAATTTTCCGCCCTGTTACAAATCCAAACTGATCTATCGGTCAGGCTTGAGTCCCGGCTTGCAATCCGCTCCCAGACCTTATAAATCAAAGGCTTCTCTGGGCTGATAGCCCAAAGCACAGAAGGGTGATTTTGATGAAGACAAACAGTTCATTCCTACGCAAATCACGCTGGCCTTTGGTTGCTCTCTTCCTTGGACTGACAGGTATTCTATGCATGCACGCAGTGGCTGTTGTAAAAGATGAACTTCACTTTCTGGACCCCGCTCGCATGGGGCTCACCCTACCCGATGATAAGTGGCAGGAAGTCAGCTTTTCCACTGTCGATCAATTGAAGCTGGCTGGCTGGTACAGCCCGACCCAAAACGGTCAGACGATCCTTATCCTCCACGGCTTTGGTGGTAATCGAGGCCAGGTTCTGCCCGTAGCGAAGATGCTGCGTGATCAAGGCTTTGGTGTTCTGAGCTACGATACACGTGCTCATGGCCAATCCGATGGCAAGGAAATTGGATATGGCGAGACCGAAGTGCGGGACGTGAAAGCGGCATTGGATTGGCTGGAGAGTCGCGAAGAAGTCGATGTCACACGCATCGGTGTTTATGGATTTTCTCTCGGTGGATATATCGCTCTTCAGGAGGCCGTTACCGACCAGCGCATCGCAACGATGGTCTTGACGAGCACGCCCAGCACTCTTTTTGGATTGGGGATTGACGAAGGGGGCGGAGGGATCAAAGGATGGTTCGACGCTTCGCTCCGTTATGCGGCGGCCAAGGCCACGGGGCTGACCCGCTATGAATTCTCGGGGCCCAAATCCATCAAAGCCCTCGAAGGCCGTCCCCTGCTCTTTATCGCAGCCGAGAATGATGAAATCGTTTCGCCCGTGCGAGCTTGGGAATTGTTTGAAGCGGCGGGATATCCCAAAGCGATCGCCATCTTTCCAAACGCCCAACACCGTGATATCGAACAAGCGGATTCAGTACGCTTCAATAAACTCATACTGAATCACTTCAAACGAACTCTCGGTAAAAGACGCGTGATAAGCGGGAGATGAGTGGGGGCCTCAGTGCAACTCACGCCACCTTCCGGACTTTGATGTAGGTAGGTGGCAGCTTGATATCGCGGACCAGACCCACCCAACTCAAAGCTTTAATCAACATCCAGGTCGTATCGATTTCCCACCAACGATGACCCGCAGGTGCTACATTGCTAAAAGCGTGATGGTTATTGTGCCAGCCTTCACCGAAGGTTATCAAGCCAACCCACCAGCAGTTTGTCGCCCGATCCCCAACATCATAGTTGCGATAACCCCAGAGGTGAGCAGCGCTATTAACGAACCAGGTTGCATGATAGAGAGCGACGAGCCTCAAAGCGACACCGGAAAGCATTATTTCCCATCCGAAGACGTAGCAGAGCACGGTCGCGAGCAAGACCTGAGCGCCGATTGAAAAGCTGTCCTTCGACATAAACACCAAGACAGGATCAGCGGCAATGTCACGTGCAAACTTGCGTTGGATCTTCATATCGTCGCGTGCCGGATCGTTGTAACAAGTCCAGAAAAGATGGCTGAACCAGAATCCACGGGTTGAATCATGCGGATCACGGTCGTTATCAGAGAAAGCGTGATGCATTCGGTGATGGGCAACCCATTTTAAAACTGAGCCTTGAAGGGCCAAAGTGCCGGCAAAGGCTGAAGCATACTCGATCCATTTCGGAACTTTAAAGGCTCGATGAGTGAAAAGACGGTGAAATCCAAAAGTGATGCCCAGTCCACTGATGACATAAAGAACGGCAAATGCCGTGAAAGCTTTCCAGGAAAAGTTAAACAAAGAAATGATCGCAAGTATATGTGCGACGGCGAGGAATAGGATAATGCCCCAGTCTAATTTCTCGTTGCCCAGAGGGGTAGATCGGCCCTTTTTTGTAATCATCTGACGACTCCTTGCAGTCCTTTAGGTCAAATCGAGACAGTTATGAGTCTCCAATTCTACTTCTCAAAGGCGAAAGGCATTGTAATAGTCCTGTAAATCTTGAGTGTTAATCGGGTTAGACAGGCTTGATTTGTAGAGAAAGGACTATGGTTGGGCGACGAAAGAGGCGGAAAAAAACAGACATTCCGCTGTTTCTTGGGAAACGGGAACGTCTGTTTAGCTGGGGAAATTTTTGGCGGGACTTTTCCGCCCTAGTCTATTCGTTGAAATATTTTTTTCTGAGCTCTTTGATTTTGGTACTTAGACTATTTCTCTGGTCATTGCCTGTGACGTTGAAGGCCATGACCACGCGGCGGTTGGTTGCCCGTGCATCGGCACTGTCTTCTTTGACTAAAGGACGGGTTGGACCAAAGCCTTCTGCTTTGACTCTACTGCTTTCCACACCCTCACCGGTCAAGACTTTACGGACAGCCGCAGCGCGGTCTTTGGAAAGTTTTATGTTGTAGGCAAGCTTTCCGTTCGCATCGGTGTGCCCTTCGACAATAATTTCCTTATAGAGATCGGGATTTGCCTTTAGGAAGACTCCGAGTTCTTGGAGGAAGGGGAGGGCGGCGCCCTGAACTTTCGAACTGCCACTCGGAAAATTGATGATTTTGTCGGCGAGAACTTCCTCATAACGATCTTCCACCACAGGTGTGGAGAGGGGCGCTGGGGCAGGAGCTACCTCTTCTGCAGGTCGACGATAGGATTTGCCGATCGCAAAGCCACCTGTCAGGAGGTAGACACGACGATGCGGAACATTGCTGTCAGTTGTCAGACTGATATCGGCCCGCTTGAGCCAATCGGCGTCTTTGGAGAAGCGATAGACGACGTGAGGTCCGATGAAGAATTTGGTTGTCTCATCTTTATCCTGGCTGAAGGACAACGAGCTGCCAAAGAGAGCGCGACCGATCAAACCAGCTTCCCAGAAGCCACCCAACTTGTAACGCATCGCAAGTTCGGCTTCGCCCGCCCGGGTTTCGATGCGGAGATTCTTTTGTTTCTTCACCGTATTGGTCTGACTGCCGGGATATTCCTTTTCGCCAGAACTATAAATACGACTGTAGAAGAGACCGCCACCGGCCTGGTAAACCCAGTCGGTCGATGCTATCTCGGCAAATCCTGTGAGGAGGAGATGATAACCGTTCTTGCTGGTTTCGCCCTTTTTAGGAACGATATGCGTCGTGCCGCCAGCGATTTCACCGAAGACACTCGCTTCTTCAATTCGGTCCGCAAGGGCCGGTTGGGCTCTCAGGGCAAATGTTGCGAGAACGAGAGCCCACATGGCTTTGTTTCTAGAACGAGGTCTTGGTGTTGTCAGATTAAGCCGATCCATGGCTCAACTCCTTTATCTTCATGATAACAATTTTAAAAATTTCTCTAATAGAGCTTGCGATCAGGGCATTACGTAGCGCAGGCCTAGCGAAAGATCGATCTCGGTATGACGGCAATCCGAATTGTCATCATCGCCGCTGGTAACCCATTCAAACGTAAGTTTGTTCTGGTTTTGCAAGGCTTTTGAAAGGGTCTTGTTCATCTCTTCCGAGAATTTCATTTCGATATTGCCTTGAGTCTCTGTAGGAGGCACCTTGCAGCTGCTTATGCCTTCGGCTGCGCCGGCACAGAACACCTTTCGGCTGTCGAGCGAATCATAAACCTGATCCTTCAGGCTCTCCCAAGAGAAGCTTCGAAAGAAGCCCGTCTTTGGAAAGATGTCACTGTAGTCCTTGGTGGCAAGGAGAAGCTTCTCGTTGACCGAAAAGAACATCTCATCATCATAGCGCATTGCTGCGGCTTGATGTTCCAAAGAGAAGCCACAGAGGATCGCGCCTTCCGGGAGGCTCACGACTTGAGTCTGGCGAAGATAGGCGCGAAAGAAGCCGTTCTTCTTGGACAGGTTTTCTCCGCTACCGAAGCTACAGGTTGTGCCGGGTGCGATTTCTGGAAAGACCAGAGCTTCCTGTTTGGTGAGCATGGTTCGCGTTGAGCAGGCGGCCGGAAGACCATCCGCTCCCACAGCACTCCCACTGCCATTGCCGGCATCGCTGCCGTTTCCACCGCTATTTGTATCTGTCGATGCACCTGGATCAGTAGCAACTGCATCACCCCCCGCAGGCTTGTCAGGAACCACAAGAGCATTGGCGACTTTCTCCTGCGTATCGTAGTTGACGGTCTCACCACACGACATTGCAAATTCAGTCAGCAGGCCTAGAACTAGGACTCGAGCGAATAAATTTTTCATACGATAATTCCTCTAAAAAACTACCCACAAGGCCTATCGGCCGGGCGCCAGAGAAACTGAATATTCTGCAGGCAGGGTAGTATCCCCCTTGAAATTCAGGGCTATTCAGGTAGATTTAGCTGTTTCTAAAATTTTTGGCCGAAGTTTGAATCTGACTTTCGGCACTTACGGCTGAGAATTGTCAGATTATTTGACAGTTTAGAGCAAATCAGGGGTCTTTTTTGTCTGCAGACCGAAATTTTGACGACTTGTTTGAACGATTCCATCGAAACATTAAGGGATCCGACAAGGGGCGTTTGCGCGAGGATCTCATTCGCGAAGACCTGGAAACCTTCATCCCCGACCTCGACAGACCCGGTCTAAAGATCTTGGATGCAGGATGCGGCTTGGGGGACATGAGTATCTGGCTGGCAAAAAAAGGCCATGATCTCACCGCTGCGGATATATCCGGAAAAATGGTCGATTTCACACGCGAACGAGCCGCTCAAGACGGTCTGTCGGATCGAGTCGCCACCAGGCACTTGCCGTTGCAGGATATGCTGACCGGTGAGGAGCAGTACGACCTTATCTGTATCCATGCGGTGATGGAATGGTTGGCCGAACCCTATGCAATGCTGGACAAGATTCTGCCCTGCCTCAAGGCAGGCGGCATCCTTTCCCTCACAGTCTATAATCTCCATCGCACGATTTTTAACGGGCTTATCAAAGGTGATTTCTACAAAATTCTCGAACAGAATTTTGCGGGCCAATCAGCAAAAAGCATGACGCCCCCCAATCCGATCGAACCGGAACGCGTCAATGCGCGGCTCACCGAACTTGGATTTAAAGTTGAGCTGCAGGCGGGCCTTCGTTGCTTCTACGACTTCATCACTCCGGAAGTTCGGGATCAAAGAACCTACGAACAGATTCTGCTCCTCGAGCGTCGCTACCGCAAGATATCGCCTTATCGCGATATCGCGCGCTACGTGCATTTCCTGGCGAAGGCCCCGGTTTAAACCCGATGTTCGCGATCGTTCCCGGTCTTCGGTTGGGGAGGATTCGCAAAAAGTTTTTGCACCTCCTTCGCTCCGTGGAGGCGTTCGAGGTGAAGCAGGCCAAAGTGATAGCGGGCGGCCGTCACGTAGTAGTCGCAGAACGCGGCGTTGATGGCAGCGCCTCCAATAGCCCCTGCAACAGGGATGGCCGTCGCCAGGAGTTTCTCCGTCACAGCGACCTCAAAGCGCGCGGCTACCTGGGCAATGAATCGCGTAAAGACTGGCGCCGCCCCTTTTTCTACTGCTGCAAAGAGTTCGCGTGCGGTGAACTGTCCGACGAAGAGAGCCGCTTCCCGTATCACACGAGAGAAGGCGACGCGCGAGGCGAGGTAATCGGACTGATCCAACTCAGCAGGCTTTGAACTTCCTAACGTAAAGACATACACACATTGAAGCTGAACCGATGGATCTTTGACATCAAAGCCCCATTCTTTGGCGACGCTTGATATGCCGCGCAGGATAACACCCGTTGAGACCGGCAGTTCCACGGGAAGCGACGCGAGTCCGAAGAAGCCGCCGACAGCTCCAGTCGCGGCAACGCCGGCCGTATGAGCCCAGCCGGCTACCTTGGAGCGATGCGCAACCAGCCCCAGATTTTCCAGCTCTTTAGTTTCGGATTTGATCGTCGCAATCGCCATTCTCAGAGCTGTGTTCAACGCTTTCTCAACGGTCTTGGTCAGGTAGGCCTGAGCTTTTTCAGGCATCTGCTTCTGAAGCATGTCGAGAGGTTTGCCGATCGCCTTCGTGAGCTTTAAAACCAAACTGGGGTGATCCAGAAATTGGGCAGCTTCCGCTATAAAGGCTATTTCTTTTTCGGTCATGTTGCTCATCGATCGCCTCACTCCATTGATTCGATAGTCATCCCAGCGCTGAGATTAACAGTGCCCTGGCGGCCAAACTGGAGATAGTGGAAAATGAAGAGGATTGTCGGAAGATTCGATCTTAATGTTGGGAATCCTTGAGCTTAGCTAGGCCTCTGAAATTTTGAGGCTTTTTTGGGAAGACCCGGACGATTTATAACCGCCAGCACGAGGAGCATTTGTGGCGCATATATTCGCAGGCCCTTTGGTTGTTGTTTTGTCCTGAATTCACTATGATGCGTGGTCTCTTGGCTATACCAAACTAGGAATACGCATATGACCCGACTGGCGACCCGATTCTTCCTTGTCCTTGGCTTCGCGTGGATCTTTGCCGCCACAACTATCTCCCTCTCTGCGGCTCCCAAATTAAAAGTGGGTCTGGTTCTCGACAAGGGTGGTAAAGATGATAAGTCTTTCAACACTGCAGCATTCCTTGGTATGGAAAAAGCGTCCAAAGAACTGGCGATCGAAACCAAGTTTGTCGAAGGCACGGATGACAATGCATTTGAGCCTTTGCTGCGCTCCTTCGCCAAAAAAGATTATGACCTGATCCTAGCGATCGGATTCTCCCAAGCCGAAGCCGTGAAGAAAATCGCAGCTCAGTTTCCCAATAAAAAATTCGCCATCGTCGATGCCGAAGTGAACTTGCCTAACGTGCGTTCTTTGATGTTCGAAGAACACCAGGGCTCCTACCTCGCGGGAGCATTGGCTGCGATGAAATCAAAATCGGGCAAGATTGGTTTCATCGGCGGTATGGATATTCCCCTCATTCGTCGCTTTTTGATGGGTTATGACGCTGGGGCAAAATCGATCAATCCGAAAATCACTATCGTCACGAATTATGTCGGTATCACAGGCGACGCCTGGAATAACCCGCCTAAAGCGAAGGAGCTCGCGCTCGCTCAATATCAAGGCGGCATCGACGTCATCTATCTCGGAGCCGGAGCTTCCAACATGGGAGCCTTCGATGCCGCTGAAGAGAGGAAGGCTTTGGCCATCGGTTGCGACTCGAATCAAAACCGTATCAAGCCCGGCTTCGTCTTGAGCAGCATGGTAAAACGCGTGGATGTTGCGGTCTACCAAACCATCAAGGACGCTACGACCTCTACCTTTACAGCCGGCACCATGCGCTTCGGACTCCAAAATGATGGTGTGGATCTCGCCTTCGACGAATTCAACGCCAAACTCGTTGATGCCAAACAAAAAGCCCAAATCGCTCAAATCAAAAAAGACATTATCTCAGGCAAGATCAAAGTGCCTGACTACTATCTGGTCAAGAAATAACAAGTTTGGGAGACTTCCGTCGTGTCGCAAATCAAGCTCCGGGGCATTCACAAGAGATATGGTGACTGTATTTCGAACGCGGATGTGAATCTGGACGTTCGAAAAGGCACGATACAGGGCATTCTCGGAGAGAACGGCGCCGGTAAATCCACGGCGATGAAAATCCTCTACGGACTTATTGAGCCGGATGGCGGAGAAATTTGGATCGACGGCGTTGAGCGAAAACTTAAATCACCTCACGATGCCAAGGCGCTCGGCATCGGGATGCTTCACCAGCATTTTATGTTGAGTGAAGCGCAAAACGTCATCGAAAATATCGTCCTTGGACAGGAGCCCACACACCCTGCCTTGGCCTTTCTGCCTCTTGCCCTTCGTGCCCTGAAGCTTGGCGATGCAAGATCCCGTCTGGACATGCTCATGCGTGAGCACGGTCTTCCGGTGGATCTGGATGCCAGGATTAGTGATCTGAGCGTGGGGGCGAGGCAGAGGGTCGAGATACTCCGTCTCCTTTATATCGATGCCAGGATACTCATCCTCGACGAACCCACCGCGGTCCTGACTCCCCAAGAAGTCGGGCGTTTCTTCATTCAACTTCGGGCGCTCGCGGATCAGGGGAAGACGATACTTATCGTCACGCATAAGCTCAAAGAGCTGATGGCGATCACCGATAGCATCACGATATTCCGAGCGGGTAAGACGATCACCACCGTCGACACCAAAGACACCGATGCGGATCAATTGGCGATGCTGATGATCGGCAGTCGGCTGGAAACGGTGAAAAATAGGCACGATGTCACACGCTCTGCGGAGTTGGCTCTGGAGATCGAAGAACTCGAACTCAATAAGACCGCGCCCCGGCGCTGCACTCTCAATCTCCGGCGGGGAGAGATTCTTGGGATCGCCGGCGTTGAAGGCAATGGTCAGCACGAGCTGGTCGAAGCCTTGCGCCATCCCTCTGAATTTTTGAAGCATCATAAAGTGAAAGTCCTCAAGTTTATGGATCAGGATGTCCGTCACTGGAAGACAGCACAGATGGTTGAAACGGGCCTAGGTTGTATTCCGGCCGATCGTCATGAGGAAGGACTGCTCCTCGCTCGAAACGCGGTCCAAAACTTTATTTTAGGTCATCAAAATCAAAACAGTTTCCGTGCCGGCCCTTTCATTCGCTGGTCGGCCGTGCGCCGAGCTACAGAAGAGGGAATGGCTAGCTGTGCGGTTGTGCCGAAGAAGCTCGACTTGGAACTGTCCCGCTTTTCGGGCGGCAATCAACAAAAACTGATATTTGCGCGCGAGATTCACCATCGTCCCAAACTCCTGATCGCCTTTCATCCCACTCGCGGCGTCGATATCGGGGCGATCAACCTTATTCATAAAAAACTCTTGGAATTAAGGGCGGAGGGTCTTGCCATCCTGCTCATCTCGTCGGAGCTCGACGAAATACTCGCTCTCTCCGACCGGATTGCGGTCCTCGAGAACTTTGCTATCGCGAAGACTTTTGATGGCGGAGCCTGTGATGAAACAGCCTTGGGACTGGCGATGACCGGTGCGCAGGAGGGTGGTCAGCATGGCCTTTGAGAAGAATCTTCGGTCTCTCACAAGACCTCTGTCGGCGCTTATCCTGGGGGCGTTTGTCAGTGCGATCCTGATTCGTATCGTGGGCGAAAGTCCTTGGAAGGTGGCCGAGATATTTTATAATGGCGCAATGGGGAGCGCTTACGATTTGGGATTAAGCCTTTTCTATACCGTGCCGCTCATTCTCACGGGCCTCGCCGTAAGCGTAGGCCTCAGGGCAAGGCTCTTCAATATCGGTGTGGAAGGTCAACTCACTGTCGCAGCCCTTGCCGCCGCTCTTGCCGGTATCTGGGGGCCTCAGGATGTCATCCTCAATCGAGTCCTTGGATTTGCAGCGGCTCTGCTGGGCGGATTTCTTTGGGGCGCAATCCTTGGCTATCTTAAAGCGCGCCGGCAGGCTCACGAAGTTGTTGCCGGGATCATGCTCAATTTTATCGCCTACGGTATCACGAGTTGGCTCGCGCTCAACTTCTTCAAAAACCCGGACAGCCAGAATCCGGAAACCATACCCTTGATCGATGCGGTTCGTATCCCCGCATGGAGCTATTTTCAATCCGCTCCCATAGGTTGGCACGTCCTGCTTGCGCCGCTCGCAGCTATGCTGCTCTGGGGCTTCTATCGCTGGACCGAAGCGGGTTGGGCCATGGAGGCTGTGGGCGAAAATCCCAAGGCCGCCCGCGAAGCCGGGCTTTCGATCGCTCAGAAACAATTTTGGGCTTTGGCCATGGGCGGAATGATCGCCGGTATTGTTGGCTTCATCGAAGTCTATGGCAACAGCGGAAAGTTCATTGTCGGCTTTTCTCCCGCTTACGGATTCATGGGTATCGCTGTCGCTCTGGTCGGCCGCCTGCATCCCTTTGGAATTATCTTATCGGCGGCTCTTTTCGGAGCGATTCATAAGGGTTCGCTTGATCTTGATTTTGAAACGGAATGGATCACGCGCGATTTTGCCCAGATCCTTCAAGCCGTTCTCATCCTCTTCATGAGCTGCGCGACCCTCGTACCGGCCGGTATTCAAAACCGCTGGGAAGGCTTAAAACGGAGGCTTTATGGACAGCGTCCTTGATATTATCCTGTCGAGCATACGCATGGCGACTCCCCTCTGGTTCGCGGCTATGGGCGGTTTGCTGGCTGAAAGGTCAGGTGTCGTGAACCTGGCTTTGGAAGGCCTGATGTTGATCGGAGCCTTCACTGGTGCAGCCGTGGCTTACAACATGGGATCGCCTGTAATTGGTTTTATCGCAGCGGGCGCAGCGGGAGCTTTGCTCGCTATCCTCTTTGGTTTCTTTACACTGACCCTAAAAGGGGATCAGGTTGTGATTGGCATGGGCATCAATTTGCTGAGTGCGGGTCTCACGCCCTTTCTCAACAAATACTTCTTTCACGTGACGAGCTCAACCCCGAGCCTCTCCATCGATCAGCGCTTTGTTTATGGGCCCACCCTTTTTGCCTTCGGCTTGATCGTCTCGGTCAGCTTTTGGTTGAGACGGAGTGTATCGGGTCTCTGGGTCCGCGTGGCCGGTGAACATCCGACGGCTTTGGCCAGCGCGGGTATACGGGTTAAGCGCGTGCGCTGGGCTGCGGTGATCTTTTCCGGTGTATTTGCAGGATTTGGAGGCGCAACAATGTCGACCATGCTGGCCTCGGCTTTCTCCAGACAAATGACAGCAGGAGCTGGATTTATGGCGATTGCAGCCTTGATCCTGGGCCGCTGGGCCCCTTTGCCGACTGCTCTCGGTTGTTTTCTCTTTGGTCTCACCGATTCGATTCAGATAAGGCTTCAAGGGCAACTGACGGGTGCGGATAGCGCCTGGCTCCTCCAGCTCATCCAGCTCGGGCCGTATATTGTTACTCTATTTGTCCTGGCAGGTGCGATTCGCTCTTCAAGTACCCCCAAGGCTCTGGGCGAAAATTGAGGCGCGTGCGCATTCGAGCTTTGTGCCGTGACTTCTCATTTGCAAATTCGCATCATTCCCGCGAGCCAGAAGCTTCTCTGTCCGAGCTTTTGACCTCAGCTCAAAGCTCCACAAACCTTGTCGACTTTTTACGCGAAGTATAGATTGCGTACAGACCTTGGACGCTTAGCCAGTTTTATTACCTATATATTACAATGGGTTAAAGAAGATTTCTTAGGGCATAGCTCCTGCATAGTTTAGGCTAGGGCATGCAGCAGGCATGAGCATCTCCCCCGGACGATAAGGGCAACCGATGAAGTCTTTACTTTCTCTTAGCTTAAGCCTCAGCCTACTCACGATCAGCTGCACGCCGGCTGCCGGTGCCCTATCCCAATTGAAACAAGCTTTGAGTCCCGCCGTCGACCCACTGGGGATGAGCGTGACATATAAACGAAATTTTGAAAGGCTGCCCGCGAGCGGCCAGGTCAGCGAAGCGAATCTCCCTTGGTCGGATAGCAATTGGCCATCGAAGTTCGCAGGCATTGCCAATCGTTGGGCCTTGAACGGTGAGGAGCAGTTGACTGAGTCTCACTTTGAATATGATTTAAAGACTTTTGAGCAGCTCTCGCGCATGGATATCAGCGCGCTGCAAAAGCTCTCACCTGCCGAGAAGTTCGATATCTATGCCGGGCGTTACGATTATCCAACCGTCAAATCTGAGTGGGAAAGGAATCGTCCGGATGCCGATGATTCCGAGAGTCTGGAGCACGGTTGGGCGTCAGCCGCTCTCAATTTTGGAGAGCCTTCGGCGATTCAAGTGGTCAATGAAGATGGCGTTGAAATTGAATTTACAGCTTCCGATATTAAAGCTTTGCTGAGCTACTATCAAGGTCAGTTGGCTTATGCCAGGACCGTTCTGCTCGGCGAACATTGTCGTGTTGAATTCGATCGTTTCTCGGCAAAGGCGTGCAAAGAGACCAACGCGGGAGCCTTTCATTTGGTCCTGACAAACGAATTGGGGCTTAAATCCCAAGGCTTCGTGATGGACAACAAAGTCGAAGGGGAGACCCACAATTATCCTGTTCATGGCTATTCAAGCGTGATCGAAAAAGACAATCTTCTTCCCCTTCCGAATGCGACAGCGGGTACGGTGAGGGAAGTGGAAGTCAGAACCACAGTCACGTATTCGAACGTTACAGAACCATCGCAGGATGCCACCAACGGCAGTCCGCTCCATAGCGACAAGACGGTGACTTATCATTACCTTATCGAACTGGACGCACGAGGACTCGTTATCGGGGGATCGTGGTTGGACCAGGAAAAGCCCGATTTTATGTGGCGGCAGGACCGTCCAGCTTTTGAAAAGGAATTTTCAAAGCTTGGGAAGCTTTATGAGTCAGCGATAGCAAAGTAAGAATATACACTAGATCGCCTTAACAGCCGTCGCTTCAAACTGATAGCTCGCGAGTGGTTCCTTCACCTTCTCTATTTCTTCTTTCTTCGCGCCCGCATCTTCAAGAAGATGTTTTTGTTCCGCTACGCTTTGCACCTTCTTGCGCAGCACGCCTTCGGTCACGACTTTTTTGCCTTCCAGACTTTTCACTACCAAGAAGCTATGGTCTTTGAAGAAGACGCGCACGGATTGACCTTGGTCGTCCAGCGTCATCCAGCAACCCTCTTTCTCACAAACTTTCTTCACTGTGCCCTGGGTGTGGATCACAGTCTCTTTGCCCTCTTTATATTCGGCAATGGCCTTCGACAGATCGATCACTGGCGATTTCTCGCTCTTGAATTTGCCGAAAACGCCTGGGGTTGCGGGAGCCTTGACTTCAGCAAGAGCCGCGGTTGAAAGCGCGAGGTTGATGGCGAAGATCAGTTTGTACATGAGGGCTCCATTCACTGTTGAATCGTCTCTGTTTGAAATGATCTCCTAGCATTCCATCCTTCCCATTCCTTGTCGAGATCTTTGCAATAGTCTCTCAGAAAAGCCCGTGTTAGCTTGGTCTTCAGAGCTTTGCTGACCGATGCTTCGCTAAAGTTTGGGCGGGTTTTTGGGGAACAAATGTTTCGTCTCGCCGCCCGTAAAAATCGAATATTTCTTTAGGATTGGAATAAATCAATGAAGCCTATCGCCATATTTTATGAACACGCCGACTGGTTTAAGCCTTTGTTTGCTGAGCTGGACGCCAGGGATATTCCCTACGTAAAGATCGATGCAGCCTCCCATGCCTTTCCTCTCGACCAGGAGGAATCGCCCTATTCCCTTTCGAATTTCGTGGCAGACGCCAAGAATGTGATTGGCTTTGATCCCTTTGCGAAACTTGTCGATTATCTCGCCTGGAAAGCCAAAGAGAATTCTTAAAAAGAAAAAGAGCCTTAAAAAGGCTCTCAAAGGGATGTATTAAAATTGGGTCAGAGAAGCGCTAAACGACCCGACTGATCCAGTTCACATCGCCAAGCGACACGCGCATGGAATGAGAATCGTCATTGGCTAGGACTGCTGTAAGATCACCAGCTTCAACTTCGGTCAGTCTTCCTGTAATTTCCGACCCATCGTTTCTCACGATGACAACGAAGTGACCTTTCAAACTCTCGGCTGTTTCAAAGCTTTCATCAATACCCATAGTCAAGCTCCCTAATTGGTCTTTTCTTTTAGAGGAACAAACAAGTATTCGAGCCCATTCAATTTAATCTCGTAGAGTTGGGCGAGCAGTCTTCCTATTTCTCCTTGTGGATATCCCTTTTCACTAAACCATACAACATACGGCTCAGGAAGATCAATCAGGACCGTGCCTTTATACTTGCCGAATGGCATCTTCATATTAGCAATTTTAAGTAGATCGCTGGAGTCGAGACTCATCGTGATTTTTCCTCCAAAGAGCTGGTGTAGAGCGTCTCCACCTTCGTTCGAGCCCAGGGTGTCTTGCGTAAAAATGTCAGGCTTGATTTAACACTTGGGTCTTTTAAAAAACAATTTATCGGAATTGTAATTCCTAAATATTCCCACCCATGTCTTGCGACAAGTTCCGTCAATAACTTTTCCAGTGTTATTCCTGCAAGTGGGTCTTTTACTTTTACTTTAGCTTTAGGTGCTGCTTCGTCCATTTCTCTCTTTGCCTCTCATCACAAGCCTACAGGACTTTCTTATACCGGACTCATGGCTGCATAGCTTCTTCAAAGTCCAAGTGTTTTGCGCATTTTAAGGCCGTGCCGTCCAATCTCATAATAGTCGACAAGGCGATGGTGAACCTTGAAACCGAGCGAATTGTAAAGGGCGATAGGAATGATCGCATCCTCCTCCACTTCGAGGTAAATATTGCGAATTTTACGAGTTTTGAGTTTGGAAAATACGTGGAGAAGGAGCTGTCTCGAAAGACCCTTGCCCCGGAAAGCTAGATCAACGGTTAGGCTGTAAATTCTGGCGTGCACACCGTCCCTAAACTTGCGCCGAAGAATGATGGCCTGAGCGATAATGTGCGACTCGTGTCGCATAACCCAAACATCCGCGCGAGGATTTCTCAAAAGCTCCTGAAACTGTCGATAGTGAAAGGCCATGCCGGGATCAAAACAACGAAGTTCGAACGCATAGAGCTCTTCCAGATCCTTGGATAAGGCGCGCTCTATGGAAGGTTGAAGAAGCAGGGTCGCCTCTTTCTTTGGAGACTTCTTCAAAGTTCGTCCCAGCAATGGGTCCGATAGAGGACTTGCCATGGTTTGCTCGAATGGAAATGGATCGTGGTAAAATTCGAGTATACATGAAGAGCCCGTATCACGAATAGTTTAGACCTTGGGATTGATCCTGGCGATAAAGAGGATCACGTCTCCGCCTTTGGCTTCGAGCTGAAAGTGCTCATGACCCGAACCCTCTATGAGAAGACTATCGCGAGTCACCAGAGATTTTCTCTGGGCCTGGCTTTCCCAGACGACATCTCCTCGATAAACCCAGATTAAAGTCGACTTCGCTAATTGCGCGGTCACGATTTCGTCAGCCTTAAGCTGCAGGCAATCAAGATTGCCACGCACGGCATCACGGCGAAGCATGAGATTAAAGTCTTCAGCGCGGCCTTCGAGCTTGCCTTCTGTGGTCCACTCCCCGGGAAATGGGTAGGGCGTGAGGGGCTCAAGCTCTTTGACCTTGGGATGTCCATCCTGGTGAATGAGCTGCATCGGGTGGCCACTGAGCTGGACGATCGAGCGTTCGTAGCCTGGAAAGCTGGAGAAGGGCCCTGAGCCATTGAGTTGGGCGAGACTCACGCGCCAGAGAAACGAATCGCTCATCGTCGACTGCAGTGGGTATATCGCGATTTCTGTCGTCGATCCACCCCCGTTCTTCCAGGGCATTACCCGATAATCGTCGACAGTTAAATGCTTGAGATGAAGGTTCATGTTCACGGCCTCGCAAAGCGAAAAACGAAAGGGTAGACGCAAAAAAACCTCCTTCGTTTTAGTGAAGGAGGTCTGATCTGACTACTACTAAATATTACAGTCAGCAGAGGTCGCACTGTTGACGGTGGCTGTGATCGCCGGATCGAGAGGGTTGCGAACCGCGCTTTGAAAGACGGTTTGAATCATGCCGGCACAGCTCACTGTGAGAGTGACTTTCGGGGCTGTGTACTGCGTGGTGACTGTACAGACACCGCCATAGGTGAAGGCTTTCGTCTCCGGAGTTTCCCGGTACATATGATAGCTATTTACGCCCGCAGAGGTATCAGGAATAGAAATGGCGACGGCACAGCTGTTGTATTTCAAGCCAACGTCGCCATCGCGGTTATCCTCAGGCTGAGTACAGAGGTAGGTCGCTCCCGTGGTGGTAAAACCTTTGATTTTTATGTCGAGTTTAGCTCCACCGTCGGCTGCGAAAGAGCCTGTGAAAAGGCCGGTGTCGGCGTTGTTCGAGCACACGGCAGACGTCAGGACATAGGAGGTCACATTAGTTGAAGCTAGAAGGCTGGTCTTCAGAGTTCCTGAGGCGACAGCGGCAGCCTTTTTATCACCATCGCTTTTACCGCAGGAGAAGAGGGACATGATAAGTCCAGCGCAGGCTACTGTGTGAAAGACAGTTTTCATATGAGCTCCAAAGTCCAATGTATTTTTCATGAGACGAGTTTACCAATGCCGTTGGTTTGAGCATTGATTTTAACATAGGCCGGAGCTTATCACCAACGAATCGGACCACCCTTAAAGAGATCTTTAGGTGAGGGATCCGGGGGCGCCCAGTCACCCACTTCCAACGGAACGGGCGAAACGCTGCGTGAAGGCGAAGTGGAACTGGGCCTGATGGGAGCTTATTACGGACTAAGCGATGATTGGATGCTGCAGACCCCCTCCCTAACGACTCTACTTGGATATGGACGGGCCGAACTACGAAGACGATTTCGTCTTGAAGGCGACCAGAGAGTTTCTCCTTATATCTTTGCTGAGACGCCCAAGAAATATGGATTCGGCTCCGACTACGGCTGGGATTTTGGCGAGGACAAAGCACAGAGTTTGACCGTTGGAATGCGTTTGCAATTCACCCAACGTCTGGCCGGAACTTCGGCGGGTCCCCGTTCTCGCCTTCACACGCTCGCCCTCCCCAATCTGGAATACGATTATTATGCAGGGGGAAATGTCTTTTATGCGGGTTTTGCTGAATATATTCCCTATTTAGGTCATACCTGGTCTTTTGGCTTTTGGAACATAGGTCTGATTGCTAGTCCTTATACAAGTATGATTCCAATGCCTTACGTCTATATTTTTTTCTAAAGTTTTCAGGTCGCTGTACCGATGGGCGACCCTCAATCGGCCCCAATCTGAACAGTTACCTTTTTTGTCCTATTGATACTCATCCTGGAGCGCTTGCGCATCCGCCTCGTATGGTCGGCGATTTAGGATCAGCAAAGGAGGGTTCACTCTTTGAGAAGCGCCTGAGTCGATATACAAAGCCTCAACTTCTTGTGCTGGATGAAGTCGGTTATCTATCATTTGATTGCCAGGCTGCGGATTTACTCTTCGAGGTCATCAGCAGGCGCTATGAAACAGGCTCCATAGTAATGACGACAAATATAGCCTTCAAAGATTGGGATAAGATCTTCCCAGACGCTGCATGTCTCACGGCAATGATCGATCGTTTGACCCAGCACTGCGACATCCTCACGATCCAAGGAAAGTCTTTTCGACACAAAGAATCAATCGAAAGAAACAAAACCAAGGCCTGATCATAAGGGCCGGGACTTAGCTGATATAACATCAGCAAAGTCCCGGCGGGATCTTGCTGTTGTAATGTTGAACCTGGCCGCCGGGCGGCTCAAGAAATCCGCGTTTTTACTCCGCTGACAACAGGATTAGTCGTGTTGGCAATACTACCGGGGATATGCATCAAACCTTCTGCCTTTTCTGCAATGCTCCGAGAGCATCAATCTAAAAATAGCCTCAAAGATATCAATATTTTATAAAAGTTCTGAAAAATGGCCCACCAGCCAACTTAATTTACCTCTCCATCCTGCCGATGATGAAAGAGTTAAGGGGGTTAATCAAAAATGAAGGTTCAAGACAGAGGTCTCACAATTACGAGGCTCCTAGGTATTATCCTACTGAGGATGAGGATCACTGCGCTGTTAATCTTCGCGGCTTCGCCCTTCGCCTGTAGCGAACAGGCCGTCTTTAGCAGTGGCTCAACGACTTTCCAAAAGTTCGGAGGGATCGAGCAGGTAGGACTCAGCGATGCAGGACAACTTCAGCTCAGTTGGATCGCCCCCACGAAGCAAGCAAAACTGAGCTTTCAAATCGAATATTTCAAGTCGCAGGCTCTTCCCCCAGCTTTTGAAGCGGCGACGCCAACGACTTTGGCCCCGCTGACCTATACGACAGTGGACCTCGACGAGACTGATAGCGCACTCGCCTGGGAAACGCTCACGACAGTCGACGATCAGACGGATTATACCTTCGGGCAAGCTCTTGAACTCGGAAAATACTATATTTTTCGCGTGACAGTAGCGAATAGTAAAATCTCGCAGCGACGGCTCCTGGCTGTGAAAGTTGAATTGAAAGCGCCTTCGGGCTGGCGCCTGGCTTCTTCCCAAAAGGGGATGACTATTGTTTGGGATCGAGTAGCAGGGGCAAGTTCTTACGCCATAGCAGGTCTTGCTGAGGCGAAGGTGACGACTCAGAATACTTTTCATAAACTCGATCCTTATAATGCCCAAGCCGACTATAATCTCTGCATTTCAGCACTTCATGGCACCTTGGCCTCGAGTGATTGCACGCCGGTGGCGATTCCTGCGAACCTTTCAACTAAGCAGGCCATCGCTGTTAGCTCTTTCGTTGCGGACGGAATCTATAAAAGTGGCGCCGTGATTCCGATCGAGCTGAAGTTTTCGGGCAAGGTGACAGTTGCTCAAGGGGCGAGCCTAAGCCTTCAGTTGAAGCATGGAAGCACCGAAACCCTGGTGCCCTACACGAGCGGCAGCGGCACGGATACGCTGGTGTTTTCCTATACAGTTCGAGCCGGTCACGATACGCTCGCTCTAGATGCCCTCAGTCTTTTCTCCTCGGACAGTGCGAAGGCTATTCTCGACGAAAAAAATCGACCCCTTCTCTATCAGATCCCTGCAGCTCCCAGCGGCAAAAGCCTAGCCGAGCAAAAGCAGATCCAGATCGATACAGTAGCTCCCTCCCCGCCTGCGGCGATTAGCTTCACAAGTCCCATCAGTGCTACGCTTAGTTTTGATGTCAGCTGGCTGGCAAGTACTGATGCAAACTTGAAGGGCTATCGCACCAAGCTTTGCTCCGACTCGATGTGCTCTCTCGGATGTGACACTGCAAGTGCTCTGAGTCCTCTCCTTACCGCTTCGAAAAGTGGTGTGGACGGAACCGCCTACTACGCCTGCGCCCAGGCTGAGGATTTAGCGGGAAATGTCACCACCTGGATTGCGTCAGCAGCTCCTGTGACTGTCCAAACCTCCGCTCCGCTGATCAGCAGTGTGACCAGTCCTTCGGCTGACGGAAATTATAAGCTCGGAGACGTCATTTCAATCCAGCTTGTCTATTCGAGCAATGTGTATGTGACCAATGGCAATGATTTTAGCTTGACCCTTGAGACCGGGGCTACTGATAGAAACGCTTTGTATAGTTCAGGCAGTGGCAGTAATACGCTGGTGTTTCTCTATACGGTTCAACCTGGTGATACGGCGAGCGATTTGAACTATCTTTCCGCAGGAGCTCTGAGTCTCGGCAGTACAGGAGAATTAGAGGCGGTGACCGGTGTGGCCGTGTCCTTGGCTCTGCCCGCTCTCGCTGCAGCGGGCTCTTTGGCGACACTCAAAAGTTTTGTCATCGATACGACGACTCCCACGTTGCCGAGCTCGGTAGGTTTTGGATCGAGCTTTAGCACTTCAACTGGCCTTGTGCTGAGTTGGAGCAATAGCACGGACACCCATGCGCGCTATCACAACGTTAAGATTTGTGCCGCGAGCGATTGTGTGTCGGGCTGTAGCGGCCTGACGACCGATCTGCTTTCGCCGCTTACTCTTACGGGCGTCAATGGTTCGACTTATTACGGCTGCGTTCAGGGCGAGGACCTTTCAGGCAATGTGACGGCATGGGTCCCCTCGCTGAGCAGCGTGACGATCGACACGACTTTGCCAACTGTGACTGCCCTTTCGAGTCCCACTGCGGATGGATTTTTTAATCTTGGCGATATCGTTCTGATTGATGTGACCTTCTCGGAAGCAGTTTATGTGACGAGCCCGAGCGATCTTTCGCTCGCGATGGCATCGGGTTCAAATGCCGTTTACACATCGGGTAGCGGCTCGCCGACCTTAAGGTTTACTTATACCGTGCAAAGCGGCGACACTGCGGCGGATCTTGATGTGCTATCGGCCGGAGCTCTAACTCTCGTCGGACTAGGCGCGATAAGAGATCCAGCCGGTAGCAATGCGACACTGACCTTGCCAACTTCCGCCCTATCGAGCGTTAAATCTTTAGTCATCGATACGATCCTCCCGACTTTGCCTACAGCCGTTGGATTTGCGGCGGCCAAGAGTTCGGCGTTGAGCTTTCCAATAAATTGGTCTAACAGTGTCGACACCAACCCGCGTCGGCATAATATCAAAATCTGTGCGGCGAGCGACTGCACGACGTCGTGCAGCAGCAGCGTGGATCAGCTGGCGTCGCCGGCGATGGTCACGGGTGTCAACGGGGGCGTTTATTATGCCTGCGTTCGAGGCGAGGATTTTGCAGGGAACCTGTCGGCTTGGGTGCCATCGGGTGCTAGTTTAACAGTTGATACCAGTCCCCCTACCGTGGTCGATGTATCCAGCACCTCGCCGAATGGATCTTATAAGGCAGGGGATACAGTCGATCTTACCGTGCAGTTTTCCAAAGCTGTCTCTGTGATCGGCAGTGAAGGCCTTGGCCTTCTTCTGGAAACGGGAGCAAGCGATCGCTCCGCTACCTATCTAGCGGGCAGTAGTACTACGACCCTCAGCTTTCGCTACACGGTACAGGCGAACGATGAATCGGCTGATCTCAACGCTGCTTCCACTTCGGCCCTTGCGCTGGTAGGCGGCACGAGTGTGAAGGATGAGGCTGGAAATTCCGCAGTATTAACTCTACCAAGTATTGTGGGAGTAAATTCTATTGCTTCCAATAAAGCGATTATTATCGATGGCGTTGCGCCTACGGCTCCAAGCTCCGTAGGCTTCAGCGGCGCGAGTAGCTCGAGTTTGACCTTTAACATGGCCTGGTCCAACAGCACCGATAACTCGACTATTTCCCATAATACGAAACTTTGCGCCGCGAATGACTGCCAAAGCTCGTGCATTAGCCTTGGAGCCTCAGCAGTCTCTCCCCAATTGATGACCGGGGTGAATGGCAGCTCGTATTACGGCTGCGTTCAGGGACAGGATGCAGTGGGCAATAAGAGCTCCTGGATCGCCTCGGTCTCTCCTATCCTTGTCGATACCAGTATTCCGACGATCACCAATGTCAGCTCGACCGCCACCAACGGTTATTTTAAAGCGGGTGCAGTGCTACCGATCGTGCTCACTTTTTCGGAGAATGTTTATGTCGCGAATGAAAGTAATTTCCGGCTTACTCTCGAGACAGGCGCCATCGACACCCAAGCTGTGTATGTCTCAGGCAACGGCGGGACTACTCTAACTTTTCACTATATGGTGCTTGCGGGCGATACGAGTGCTGACCTCGATCCGATTCTCACCACGCCCCTAACCTTAGGTGCCTCAGCCTCAATTCAAGACGCGGGTGGCAATAATGCCTCTCTTACCTTACCAAGTGGAGGAAGCTCGCTCGCAGGGCAAAAAGCTTTGGTTATCGATACAACAGTTCCATCGGTAGCTTCGGCGATCAATTTTCCTGATTCTTATTCTTTGAGCCCCTCCTTTTTAATGAGTTGGACCTCGGGGACAGATACCAACTTTCAATCAAGTGACGTGAAACTGTGCCTGAACAATGGCTGCTCAACGAGCTGCGTGAGTCCTAATAATTCGACAGCTTCCCCGGCCAGCGTCACAGGGGTTGTGGGAACCACTTATTATGGATGCGTACAGTCGCGAGATCTCGCGGCTAACGTGTCGGGCTATGTGGCCTCGTCCGCCACGGTCACGATTGAAGCCCTGCCGACCTTTGCTGGAGTTGTGTCGGGAGAAGTCTTAGGGAGCTTTGCCGATGGTACTGGAAAGTTAGAGCTGACCTTTGGCAGCGCTCCGGCGGCCACGATTGAGAAATATCAGGTTTTCTTTAGTGAAAGTCTTACGTATAGCTCGTTCAATCTTGCCAGCCCTATAGCGACGATTGCCTATGGCGATGCTACCTATGATGCGACACCAACCGATACCAAACTCCTGGTTTCCGTCCCAGCTGCGAATCTAAAAGATGGCTACTACTACGTCCGCTACTACGATGGAACCGGCAAGTATGTCGACCCAAATCGGGTCATCTCAAGCATGGTCTATGTCTTGAAAGGGACGGCTGGCTATGTGCTTATCCCGAAAAAATTCTCGAGCCTTGCCTATGATTATTACCTGATGCGCTACGAAGCTTCACTTTCCTCAGCTGGCAGCAATGCGGGTGGCGATACGGTAACGACGGTCGAAGCCAGCCTCACGGGCTGCTCGTACAAATTCCATGTCGATGGTACGACTGCCGACCCGAGCTGTGGCACTAAGGTCATAAGCAAAGCTGCGGAAAGTGTGGTGAGTGTTACGCCTCAGGCCAGCATTTCCTGGCCCACAGGCTACTATGCCTGCCGCAATGCGAGCAGCGTCAATGCGAAAATTCGCCTGCCTACGGCTGTGGAATGGCGTAGGGCATCCAAGTGGATTGGCTCGAGCTACGCGGACATGTGGACAACTTATTCGAGTAATGCGGGCGGCAACTGCAATGTCACCTCGGGAGCGGTAGCGGGAGCAGGAACTGCCAGCCTTTGTAAAAGCGCTCTCGGCGTTCAGGATATGGCAGGTAACCTGAAAGAATGGGTTGACAATCGCATGCTCCAGTACAGCATCAGCGGGAATGCAGAATCCCGCTTGAGCTTTGGCCCTACGATTGGGCGATCGCTGCCGAACGGTATCGATAACATCATCCGGCGCTTTCATACTGTCGATCCAGGGGCAAGCGGCTTGGCTATGACCTTGGGAGCGGATTTCAATCCCCGGACTTTTGTCGATCAAAAGCAATTTGGAGTCGACGTTCAAGAATGGACCGATCCGAGCAGCTCGAGTAATGCGGCGATTGGCTTTCGCTGCCTGGGCTTTCGGGCTGATACGATGCCAAGCATGAGTCAGTTGGCTTTGCCGGATGAACCCAAGTTTGTGACAGGAGACCTGGCGACGCCAGGTCTCGTCCCTGAGAATTTATATGTGAAAGACAATCGTTGGGAACAGGTGGCGATTACTATCGATGGCACGACGACCGACGCTGTAGCAGAAGGCCGGGTGAATATCACCTGGCGACCCTGGTCGAAGACGACCTGCGATACCGCAGGGACCTGTACTGGCTCCGATGCTGGCCTGGTCTACAAGCTCTATCGATTCACGGAACCCAACCATCAATCGATTCGCACCACTACGCCCTGGGCTCTGGGGAACAGTGGGAGCAACTACGCAAACGATAAACCGCTAGATCCCCTGGCTGTCGATTCCAGCGCCAGCCGACTCTTCAACAGCAGCACGGGTGATGGGACCCTGATCGCAACGATCAGTAACTGCGTGACGGCAACAGTGGGTAACTGTATCTTCGCAGATCTTTCCACTAAAGATGGCGGCAGCCTCGTGGTGGGTAAGATTTATAATTACCTTCTCCTAGTCGAAGACGCTTTAGGCAATGCCATCACGCCTATGGTCCAGCGTTACCGCTCCCCTTATTT
>JACMPP010000055.1 GCA_014377445.1 Oligoflexus sp. | reverse complement strand
TGTGGGAAGATATCCGATGTCTCGCGACGATCATGCTCCAAAAATGGTCAAAAGCGACAAAGCTTGGTGCTGCAGCTTTTTATATTTTGCGCCATTTCGCAAAGCTCACGGCCTATCTCGAAAATCCTATTATTTCTATTTCCAATGATTTTTCGGAACGAATGTTGAGGATGGAGAACCTGATTGAGGCGAATGCACTTTTCCGGAATTCTTTGGAGGGGAGATTTGCTTTGGATATCAATCGGTCGATGCTGCAAACTGCAATTGCAGCAGGGGCGCCCCTTCAAGACTACATTAATTTTGTCTTGCGGGCTTCACCGGCAGAGGTTGCCGCTCATCCTGAAAATTTCACTGCTTTATCCTACGTCCGCATGAATTCCCAGCCCAGTTAATTCCCTCCGCAGGCTTTCTTCAATTTAGGCTCGGGTTGGCTTTGGCCAAACCGACGCCCGCCTGCGTATTTAGACGGCTTACCGATTTTCAATGATCTGGCTTATCCCTATTGTATAGATAGATAAGAAGAAAATACTTCCTATTGGAAGCCGTAGCGCATATCCAAAAATGAAATATTCAAACAGGGGAGGTAAATATGTGCAGAATACCGGGCAAAGCTTTTGCTTCTAGTAAAAGATCTTTCTGTGTCACCGGCCTTCGAGGGTTCGGGCCGAGAATCGAATGGGGTGGGTGATGGGTTTTGAACCCACGTATGCCGGAATCACAATCCGGTGCGTTAACCACTTCGCCACACCCACCATACGATGCGAAAAGGGATAGTACCTGAATGCTCTGTCTTGTCAACAAATTTAGGCCCGAAAACTCCCTAGAATTCCCTCAGCAAGCCATTTTGGATGTCAAAGCTAAGCTTCTGTTCCTGACTCCAATTGTCTTCTTCATTGGAAACGCTCAGGTACATATCGAAGGCCCCCTTATCACGAAGAGCTGCGTCAAAAAAATCTGATTTCATCAGGCCGCTTTGCCCATTTAGTTCGATTTCGTAGACCTGTCTTGGCTCCTTATCTTCTGTCGTCCTACGCACAAAGATTAGGTTCTTCACCTCTTCGCTTAAGACAAACCTCCCCAGGGATAGTGGGCCATTCTCCTCCACGCGGATATACCCTTGAAGATAGTCGCGATGTTCCTCATTCCCGTTCACTTCAACACTAGCGACCAATCGAGGAGTAGGGTCTGGCGGACGTTGTTTCACCGACAAAGTAATCTGTCGCAGTTGAGGGCTGTTCGTTTCATCGACGTATCCACCTGGGGTAAATGCGGCTAGTTTTTCCTCAACACTCTGGTTGCGTTTCAGGGTCGGCAGGGCAATCCGACTTTGGATTTTGCGATTGTTCAGTTTACCAAATACTTTTTTTGCAGCCTTCACATCGGGGCTATCTGTTTTATTGTTGTCAGGAGAAACGGTAAATCCCAAAACGGACGGAATTTCCACGGGAGAAAGCTCACTGATCGTATTCAGCAGTTCCGCTGGATGATTGGTATCCATGAGCTGTCGATAGGCTTTTATAATTTCCAAAGGTTCTGTGGCTCGAGCGATTGTAACCAACGCATCCAGTATCTTTTGACCTTCGTAGACGTAGTCCGAATATCCAGGCTGCATATTCACCAGCTTTAAAGGCATAAGTGCATAAGAACCAAGCCAGTTGAAGTAGTAACTTGCACCCTTAAACTCAGTTTCCTTAGTCCAATACTTTTCATCCAGGCCAAAGGAATGGGCATAGGCTTGCCAGAACGCTGACGGATCGATCCGACCAATATTTTTCAAAGTATCTTGGTTAATATAGACGTGTGCGAAAGCCTCAAAACGGCCTAGGTGAGTTGGCGGAACGTCTTTTTCAAAGGCTGTATCAGTTGGGTTTTGAAAGGCCTGTTCCCGCAAAAAGCGGAGTTCCATGTCCTTTGCATATCGAGGTATTTTAGGAGCCTGTTCAAGTGGCAAATGTGAAAAATTTCGCAGCATATCGATCGATCGTTCATAATTTTGGGTGTCATGGAAGCGGTCGATGATTCTGAGGTTCGCGATAAGATAGTTAGGTTCGTCCAGATCGATCTGCTTGTAAAAGGTCTCTTTGTTTTGAACTTTCTTCAGAACCGGAATCCCGAAGCGAAAGTTCACATCGACCGTTTCAGCGCCGGTTAACACATTCCAATCCCTGTCTTGAACGGCATGCTCGGCCTCAAGAGTCACCAGTTCCCCCTTGTCGTCGATAATCGTATTTTCCCCGTCGTTTACTCGATCGCGTCGTTGACTCTGCATCACGAATAAGCTGCGTGCATGGCGTGAGCTGTCTTCACTCCGATCACTCAACCTCCGGAACTGAAAGTGAACGCCGCTTTCCTCGGCTTGAGCCGGGTGTGCGCTGGTGCTCTTGGCAAGAGCTAGGTCGCCATTCAGGGCCTTATCCAGGGCCATCCTCGCGTCCTTCTTGCTCAGATCGAAGGTGAAGAGCTCGTCCTTTTGAAGAATCTTCGAGCGTTCGAGCTCGAAATCTATAGGAGCGATGGTCGCGATGGATCCAGTCCACCATTTGACCAGGTGTTGAAAGATTTCATAGCGTTTACCAAGCGTAAAATTAAAAATCCCGCCTATTTGTCTAATTTCCGATACCGCCAGCCATACTTCGTTATTCCGGGTATGCAGGACGCTGATCTGATGCTCACCTTCGAGGAATCCACCGAATGGAATGTTCAGTTGGAGGTCACCGAGGCTCAGGGCCTCCTGAGCGTTCTTAAATGGCTTTCCTGCGAGATCGATGCTTGGGCCTGCCGATCCTGAAAGACCATAGCTTCGAACCGTCCCCAGAGGCATTTGGAGGGCTTGCTCGGAGTTTTTGGGAAACAGGAATGGTGTCTTCAAATAAGAGATCGGATCGTAGAGCTCTTCAGGGTTAAAAGATGGAGGCAATATCCGGGTCAGGAACGGCAAAGTACCAAACCAGTTATTGGCAAATTCCCTCCAGCCGGAACGCTGCTGGCCACTGGCCTTTCTCTGGGCATCGCTTCGGTAGCTCACATTGGTGAGGAATAGCTTGTTCTGATTGCGAAAGGTGAGAGGGAGACCGCGTAACTTGCCAAGGTCCTTTAGAATTTCCGGACCGATACGGAAGCGATCGAATACTACATAGGTCCCGATACCTGTCGACTGGACTTCGCGTTCGTAACTGGCTTTACCTGTAAAAGAGTCGCTGATGTTAATGCTTTGCGACTGATCCATGATGGAATAGAACAGGCTTTCCATGAGAGATTCAACCGTGCGGTTGATCTCACCTGCATTGGAAGCGAGACTATTGGCGATGGCATGATTCTGTATGCTGCGATTGAGAATTTCGAAGCCCGGAGATTTTGTCGTCTCATCCTTCCGAAATTCCTTTGATATAGATGGGCGGTAACCACTGAGTTGGCCGAAACTTGTCTGGCTCCAGACCAGTGCCAGCAGACCGAAGGTAAAATAACGCTTCATAGGCTTCTCAAAAGATTAGATTGATAGGTCAGGGCATAATTCAGATTAAGGAGTCCTACCCAGTTCGATCGTTTGTCAAAACGTTGTCTCTCGTATTGTAAGGCTCCACCAGCCACCAGATCAGGGTTAACGTTCTTCCCTAGCGACAAAACCATCCGCCAGGAGTCTCTTCGCAGGTCGTCATATTCGAAGGTCCAAAGATTATCGTGATCCCTGTTCTGATATACAAATCGGAAAAGCTGCTGATACGTTTGGGTTCTCCAGTTTTCCGCGATTCGAACCCATTCCAAACTGGTTAAGTCGTCGTTGTGAAATACGATCGTTGCGAGACCCATCTTGCCTACGGTGCTACCGCCGTGATTTTGATAGGAGCCGATTAGCTTCGTACCGCTCAAAAGGTCAAGGTGTTGGGTCGCTCGAATGGTGAAGGCAGAAAACTCCTTGTCGGCGAGTTTGTCTGCGTTCTTGTTCGTCCCGCCTACATCCAGAGTTAAATCGCTTTTAACCCGCCAGGTAATCACTGCACCATTCACACTTCTGTCCCAAAATGCCTCTGTTCGCTGCGGCAATTCATAGCGAAGGATCTCATGATGCAGACCGAATGCTAAGGGAAGGCGCCCGATCGAGAGTTGCAGCGGGTCCTCAAGTTTATGGCCAAAGTGAATAAAACCTTGATCGGTGCTTCGTCCTACATCCCCGTCGGATTTGGCACTTTTTCGTTTCTCATAACGCGCCTTCGCGTACGCCTTAAAATGGGCCGAAACCTTTGGCAGTATAAAATAGGAGGTATCGGTATCAACGACCGTGGCGACGAGAGCCGTCGTTGTGTCGCTTTCTGATCCAAACCCAAAGACATGCAAATTATTGACACTGCAAAAGGCCCCTTTGAGGTCCTTGAGAGTTTCATCCTCACCGAGCACGCAACGGCCATATGCCAAGTCTGTCCAGAGCAGAGCGATAGATACGACAGATAGAGAGCGGCTCCCGTATGCTTGCAAACCATGCCCCTTGCTCATTTGAGAGCTCTAAAAGAAGTCGAAAAGACGCTGACGGAGTAGGTCGAGTGACCGGCCTCTGGGAAATTCTGCCTAAATCCCTTGGATCGGTGAAGCGTAATTAAGCGTAAAAAATCGAATGAAAGAAAACTCCACGATAACCGCGAAAGATATTGACACCAGGTCGCCCCGGGTCTATAAGTTGGCCTCCACAAATGAGGTAAGCCTGCAACCTTAGCAAGCCCATGCCACCGCAAAAGTCTTCCTAAGACCGACTTGCCTCGTTTAATCGTCATCCTACTCAAAAATGACTAGGTTTGGAACTATGAGCAGTCAAAACATCAGAATCCGTCTTAAAGGTTACGACCATCGATTGCTAGATCAGTCTGCAGTTGAAATCGTAGAGCGCGCTAAGCGAACCGGAGCAAGAGTAGCTGGGCCAATCCCATTGCCAACCTCTATCAATCGCTACACAGTATTGCGCAGCCCTCACGTAGACAAAAAGTCCCGAGAGCAGTTCGAAATCAGAACTCACAAGCGAGTACTCGACATCATGGATGCGAAGGCTCAGACCATCGACGCTTTAATGAAGCTCGATCTTGCTGCAGGCGTTGATGTAGAAATCAAGCTTTACTAAGCAGAAGAACGAAGTTGTCGGTATCTGAACAGTCGCCAATGGGAACCGAATCACTCAACGACAGGTTGAATATAAGTCATGACAATTCACGGACTAATCGCAAAAAAAGTGGGTATGACCCGAGTCTTGGATGCAGAAGGGCAAATGATCCCTGTAACCCT
>JACMPP010000054.1 GCA_014377445.1 Oligoflexus sp. | reverse complement strand
TTGTTCAAACCGCTGGCGAGGGTCACAGTCTTGTTGCCAGTCGCTGTGGGGACGATCGCGTGGACGCGGCCTTGAGAATCGACGTCTGAGAAGCCACCTGTGCCTGCGAAGACGATGCCACTGCTATGAACGGCCAAAGAACGAGCGCCTTTCGCCTGAGCGAAGACTTCGATTTTGAAACCGGGCTCAACTGTCAATTTAGACAGGGGGACGATTTCAGTTGTTGGAGCTGTGATGGGTGTCGTGACGAGGAGGCTCGACATATAAGCCAGGAGATCGGCTTTTTCCTGAGCGGTCGGCTGCAATGCAGTCGGCGTGGATTTAGGGGGCATAGGGCGTGTCGTGCTGGAGACGCGCGCGCTGATCTTAGCGGCGTAGGCTTTGATCACAGCGCTATCGAGGACGCCAGCGTCATCGACGAAAGATGGAGTCATGCTTGTGTCATGGCACATGACGCAAGACTTGTTGATGACAGCTTCGCCTTTTGCTTGCAGATCGGCTTGCGCGTTCGCAATCCCTCCCAACATCAGGCCACTTACAAACAAAGTCAGACTTACTAGTTTCATCTTTACCTCTCGGACGTAATCGGCTGAGGGCTTTTTATGGAAAAAGTACTGCCAAAGCAAGTGACATCGCATGAATTTCTCATTCTTGAAGGCATAATGGGCAAGGATTTGCAGACTATTTCCCATTTTTACCCATTGTGCAGTCTCACGACTACAGGCGACAGAAACTTTGTAACAAAAGGTCTCTAAAACGAAACAAGCCCAGTTCACGATGAACAGAGCTTGCCAGTATTTTGACTCGTATTGTCTTTAATTGCCGAAGGATTCCAGGTGAATGTGCTCTGCGGGGACCTCTTGGCTTTTGAGGAAGTCGACGAATTGCTCCATCATCGCCTCCGGACCGCAGGTCATGTAACTGCTATCCGCGTAGGTTCCGGCCAGAACCTCCTTCAACATCGGAATTTCCGGTCGACCGTGGAGGAAGCCTTCGCTCCGTGCATCTTCCCGCGTCAGGGTCGTGATGATTCTCACGCCGGGGACTTTATTGAAGGCAACGAGATCAGGCCAGCTAATGAGATCGAGCTTTGAGCGGTAGGCAACCAGCAATGTCATTTGCTTTGGCGCACCCTCCTGGCCTAGTTTATCCGCGTATTCACGGACGATACTGACGAAGGGCGTCACGCCGCTTCCGGCACCCAGCATCACGAGATGGGGGCGCATCTTGTGGGGGTCAAAACAAAACTTGCCGATCGGGCCGAGAGCCCTGACCTCGTCGCCAAGCTTGAGATTGTCGCACATCCAGTTGCTTACCAGGCCATCTTCGACGCGTTTGATGGTCAAAGCCGAAAAACCAGCCTGGTTCGGAGAACTTGACATAGTGTAAGAGCGGACCACCGCCTTCTCGGCGATTTTATCGAAGCGAAGGGTGAGATACTGGCCTGCAATATAATCAAAGGGACAACCGTTATCGACGGAATCTTCGAGGTAAAATGTTTTGGTGTCCCAAGTCTCGTCTTCGATCTTGGTGACTTTAAGTGACATCCAGCCTTTTTTGCGGCGTGGTGCTGGGGTAGCAGTAGTCATACGACGTCCTTATTTTGAGTCGTCAAGGCTTGCGACTATAACGGATGAACCCGCGCTGGACAAGGCCGTGATGAATTGATCCTCGACTTCAGAGTCAACGGGCTTCATAAATGAAGGCTTGATGCTGAGCGGAGGGCCTGTGGCTGACACAAAAAGCTTAACGAGAGGGCAGAACTGGGCCCGCATGATGACCCTGGCTCAGGCCGGGGACGCCGCTGTCTATGAGCGGCTTCTGCGGGAGATCGCTTCTTATGTAAAAAGTTTGGTCAAAAGAAAGCTCAGGGATCTCTCGCAGGTCGATGACCTTTGTCAGGACATTCTGTTGGCGACTCACAAAGCTCGTCATACCTATGACAGCACAAGGCCGTTTATGCCCTGGCTTCACGCCATCGTCCGTTTTCGTCTGACCGACCAGCTCCGGAAAATATATAAAGGCAAGCGTTTCGAGGAGTTAGATCTTGAAAGCGATTATCATGAAACTTATTCCGAGGGTCCGGCGAAGGAGGACATAGATGCTTCGCTCCTCGATGCCCTTCATCATCTTCCCGAGAAGCAAAGGCATGTGGTGCAGCTCCTCAAATTAGAGGGATTCAGCGTAAAAGAAGCGGCTTTGGCAACGGGTATGAGCGAATCAGCCCTCAAGGTCAGCGCGCACCGGGCCTATAAAGCGATGAAACTGTGGTTGATGAAGACGGGAGGAAACGATGCAAGATGATCTGTTCATAAAAAATTTAATGCGAGATTTTAAGCCAAAAGTCTCGGTCCTTCCCTCCCAGAAACCGCTCATGGGCTGGATGGTCTTTACTCTTCTCGTTCTGGCCTCTGCCGTGACGCTGCATTCGATCCGTGACGATATGAATGTGATGCTCGGTAAAGGCAGTTATTATGTCGAACTCTTTTCAGCTCTCTCGGTGGGAATCATCGCGGCCGGCAGCGCTTTGACGATGCGGATACCCGCTTCGAGAGCGCCTTTGAAAGTGCTGGCGACGGTGATCGCCTTTTGGGTCGCAAGTTTGATCGTGCATTCCCTGCGCATGGGACCCGGGCAATGGACTTTCAATGTTCATGATGAATTCGCCTGTATGGCTTCCATATTTCTATTCGGTACTCTTCCGTCTTTACCGCTCTACTTTCTTGTGCGGCACGGTGCGACGACCGAACCAAAGCTTACGATGGCTCTCATTGCGATCGCCTTTACCAGTGCGGCGGCGGCTTTTCTGCCCTTGGCCTGTGGCAATGATGGTCTGGTGCACCTTCTTTTCGGGCATGCACTGGCCCTCTTCGTGGCGGGCGGCATGGGATTCGCCTCAGGGCGTCAGCTTTTGAAGTGGTGATCGCTAAGATTTAGAGAACCAAAAGCAAAAGGCGTTTCCATTAAAGGAAGCGCCTTTTTAATCGTCCGAAAGGATGAGATATCAAGGATCCGAAGCGACAGCCAGCTAGCTATCGACTTCGATTTTTGGCAGATATTGAGCGCCGAATTTCTTTACGGCATTGCTTCGGATTGTCGCGACTTCCTCGGCGTTCAAAGTCCAACCCGTTTTGCCAATGGCAAGTGGATTGTTGTTGTCCTGTCGATGCGCGAGACCTAGCTGATGGCAGATTTCGTGGGCGGTCGTTCCTGAACTGTAATTATCTTGAAAGGTCGGATGGTTGGTGGCATTCAAATCCTCTACGTTGCCAGTATTCTCTTCCGTTCCGGCGTCGTAGTTGGTAGCGCGGACCTTAACGGACTGACCTTTGCTAATATTCTTTAATTCTAAGTTTTTGAAGGCAACAAAGGAATCATTGCTTTTACCTATCATGGCGAGGATGAGCTCGATGCCGACGGGCTGAGGCGACTTTGAAAGAGAAGCCCCGAAGCTTTGCGTTCAACACAAGGCTCCGGGGCTATAAAGGGACAATTTCACACTCAGCAGAACCTTCCCGCATCCAGCGGAAATAAAGGCGGCAGGGGTCCTGAGGGAGTCAAATCCCTAAATCAGACGGGTGGTAAATCTTGTTTTTCGCGAGCCCAGAACCGATATTGCTTCATCGCCTCCACGCAATTATCAGCCAAGAATTTGGAATCCGTCGCGTAGATCAATCCTTCCCCAGCATTATCTTTTCCGGCTTTAAAGCTTTTGCCCACAGCCGCTTCGATGCTACTCAACTTTATGAAAGTTGCATCGACGGCTATCGCCACGGGTTTGCAATGGCGATACGCCTCTGCAGCAAAGCGCAGAGCGTTGGTATTCTTTTGAAGGGCGGTTGAAGCTGATCCCGGGAAAATGCCCTTCTCGATGTTCTCCCGCAGATGAAAGTCTTCGAGAAGTGTGGGTCCACGGGGACCTATTTTCAAGGAGCTTTGGTCATCATTTATTTTGAGGCCCTGATTCGTCGTGAGAAGCTGATCGCTCCCGTCACGCGTAGTCGTGTCGAGCTGCTGAATTTTGGAATTTATAGCTGACTTGCAGGGTATGGGTTTCGAAGGTTTTTTGGCCATGAAATAAATCTCCGTCAAAGAAGAATGTGGTCTTTTGCAAGATAGGCTTCGAAAAATCGGGGAGTCATCTGGATTTTTTATGTAGCTGTGCCTACGTGGTCTAAGCTTGTCCTTCATCACACATGAAACAAGAGCTCAAACTGTCTTCCATTCGAGTCAACAAAAAAAATGAGCGGAATTTCAGCTATGGTAGTCTGTTGGTGAGAACCTTCACCCATTGTTGGCTCCCGTATACGCGAAACAGGAAATGCGATTCTCATCATCGGTCCCGGAATTTTCACCGGCTTTGAGCAAAATGCTATAAGCGCCTAATACGAGGGACTTATTGGGGTATTTGCCCGCGCGGCCGCTATTTTTCTGGCGGGAGCCTGTGCTAGTTTTCGTTAACAGAACTTCCTCGTACAGAGGGAATGTCAATTGACGGGTGGAGTACGACGATGGAACCGAATCTCTCTGGCAACCAAAACGATGAAATGAATGCGCGCAATACTCGAGCGGCAGACCAATCGGTTAAACCCAAACTCAATCAATCGAGTGACGGACTGCCTCAGGATCCGGTTTACAATGCAGCCGCAGACCGGGACAGAGATAAAACCAAAGCGAAAATCGGCGAAAGTTATGAGGGCTTCAGTGCATCCAAAGGCGCTGGAATTCCCAATCTTGAAAAATCCGATGGCTTCGGTTCCAAGTATCAAATGCCTGGCCCCGACATGAGCGAGAAGTATATGGATAAGAGTGACTCAGCCGGCGAAGTCCCACCCAAACAATTGACGGCCGGAACTGAAGGTCCGCATGCGGAAGGTTTTGTCGATCTGCAGACGACTGTCCATATGATTCAGGATCTGTTGTTGAAGATTCGTGAGAACCTGCAGAGTACCGAGCAGGAAGAATTGGAAGCTTTATTGAAACAAGGCGCTCAGCTACTGTCCACCAACTGGAAACAGCTCACCAGCACCGCGACCGAGCAGGTTTCGACTCTTAAAGGCGATGTAAAAGAGAATCCCTATCGGACCGTCATCACAGCGTTGAAAGTGGGAATGGCATTGGGGCAGGTGATCTCTGCCAGCAGAAGAGAAATGGTGGCAGAGCCAGTCGTGAAGGACGATGAGAACTTAGGACACGTGATCCTTTAGTTCGAGGTCATAAGAAAAAATAAACCCCGGCCTATCTGAGCCGGGGTTTTTTTGTTCTTAGAGAGCAAGGGGTGCGAGAGTGGTCGCCAGGGTCTTGGTCTTTTCCTTGTCGATCTGGATCGCAGCAGGTTTGCCGTCGACAGTGGTAAAGCTGCCGAATTCGCCGACATCGACGAAGCCATTGCTGTTGGCATCGATGTAAGTGAAGACGTAATAAGCACCAGGGGCAAGACTGGGGCTGACAAAATCAGCGATCAGTGTGTCGGGCAGAAAGCCGTTGCTGCTCACGACGAAGTTATAGCTGGGATTGAGTTCCAGATCGGCTTCTTTCAAGAGTAGGATATGGACGTCGCGGTATTTTTCGACTTTCGTAAGGGCCGGGAGAGTAATCGCTAAACGGAACTTCGCGAGACTGTCCTCGGCAGCCTGAGGCTTTTTGAAGAGCTGATCGATGTTGATATGCACGGGATCAGTTGCGAATGAGCCTTCTTTGACGAGGACGCGTTGAGCCCCGGAGAGCGCGCCCAGAAAGCCAACCGGCGTATCACTCACAAGTTCCATGCCTTGGAGGGAATAGGGTAGGGCTGCTGCGCCTTCGTGCGTCAGGTAGGCTCTGAAGTAGTACTCACCCGGTGCGAGGAAGATCTCCTCGCGGGCAGTCGATGTCGGTTTGGTAGCATCGAATCCGGCGATTTGCAGAGATGCGACCGGATTATTTGTGAACTGAGGATTATCGAACGCTTCGATATGCATGGTCTGCTGGGCACCGAGATTCTCAGGCAGCAGATAATGAGCGAAGACGAAGACCGATCCACAGCTACTCCCCGAGCAGTTGCTGTGCCAGTTGTAGTTTGCTGCGCGTGAGGTATCGCCCAGTTTTGTGCCGCAGATGTTGGTCAGCATGGTCGAGTCGCTGCTGCTACATTTTACGAAGGAATAACTGGATCCACCGGGACCGTTACTCCAAGTCTCCAATTGAACCTTGTCGCGCTCCGATTCAGCATTGGGATCCTTAAGAGACAGATCACATGCGCTGGTAAAGATCGTTCCAACGAACGCCAGACCTGCCAAACGTAGATAGAGAATAGGCATAAGCTTCATCGTAAGGTGACTCCTATTGGGGATTAACAATTTGTGATTTCGAGAGGGCTGTTCGGATCTTGAGCCATACTGCGGAAATTGTCATCACCCAAAAAGAAAAGTATCGGACATCTTTCGCGAGGACTTTTCGAAAAGCGGGCGCTCCATAGGCTTTGGGAGAATTATTCTCGTAGAAAATCATCCTGAAACCGGGCGTCTCGACGCGTCTGAGAGTTCGTCTGCAGCCGCTGTACATCTTCGATCTCATCAAAGCTTCGTAATCAATTAAAGTGCCTACGTAAAAAAGAGTTTCTTAAATTTTAAGATGCGGGAGATAATGTTTCTCTTTAAGCGGCCAGCTCATCTAAAAAAGAGCTGACACCTGTGAAGCAGCAAGGTATCTGTATCGATCACCTATATTCGGGTGCAATGTCATTTTGTTGTCAAGGAGCGAGACCTCATGAAGTCCCTGCGCGTCCGACTGTCCCTCGTGCTTCTTCTTACTTTGGGAGCGCTGTACTATCTTTCTCCCACATTCATTTATTTTTCCTTGCCGAAGGACCAGCGCAACGATCAGACGGTGCTAGATAAGGCTATCCCTAAGTGGTTGCCACAAAAGCATATCAAACTCGGTCTCGACCTTCAGGGCGGTGTTCAACTTGTCCTCGGTGTTGACACCGAAGTGGCGATCGACAACAAACTAAGTCGTTTGGGCACCGAGATTTCTCGCTCTCTCAACGAGCCGAAGAAACAAGTCGCAGAAGCCTATGCCGTTAAAGGCCAGCAGATCTTGCGCATGGTTCTCGAAGATGGTGTCGATGAGACGGCCCTCCGTGAAGCGGTTCGCAAGGACCATCCCGAGCTCGAGCGCTCCGGTGGATCGGGCAAAACGATCGATTGGAAATTTCAGGAAGGCCAAGTCAAACGCATCCGCGATTCTTCTCTTCAACAGGCTGAGATCGTCGTTCGGAGCCGTATTGACAAATGGGGTGTGTCAGAGCCTGCGATCAACCGTCGCGCCGACCGTTCCATCATGGTTCAGTTGCCTGGTTTTAAAGATCCAGAGCGTGCACGCGAGCTTCTCGGCCGTACGGCCCAGCTCAAATTCAAGCTCCTTGATGAAGACTTTAAAGGCTTCAATGCCCTGGCTGGCAAATTACCGGCCGGCGCAGTGATCGAGCCTCGCGGCAACGCGGGCGCGACAGCGATCAGCGGCGAAGATAAAGCTGCTCTCGTCGAAGCGACCAAAGGCTTGATTCCGGAAGGCCGTGAGCTTCTCTTCGAAGAAACCAAAATCGCCAACGGCGTCAAAACCCGTTACACCGGTATGGTTGTCAAGGCTTCGACCGAACTCGCGGGCGAAGACGTCTCGGATGCTAACGTCACTTACGATCCCAACTCTCTCGACAACAAACCTGTTGTGTCGATGAAGTTCTCTCCGACAGGCGGCAAGCGCTTTGCGGATATTACCGGCGGCAACATTGGCAAACGCATGGCGATCGTCCTCGATGACGTCATCGTATCCGATCCAGTGATTCAAGCCCGAATCGCCGGCGGCAGCGCGCAGATCTCCATGGGTAACAAGAACCGAGGCGAAATCGAAAGCGAAGCTCAATCCCTCGCCCTGGTTCTCCGGTCAGGTGCTCTTCCCGCTCCGATCACGGTTCTTGAAGAACGCCAGGTCGGTGCATCCCTCGGGCCTGAGCTTGCTGACCAGGGTGTTGAATCAGTCCTCGTGGGTCTGGTTTTCGTCCTTCTCTTCATACTCTGGTACTACAAACGCCCAGGACTCCTGTCTTGCGTCGCTTTGATTTTGAACGCGATCTTTCTTCTCGCGCTGATGGCAAGCTTCGGCTTCTCCCTCTCGCTTCCTGGATTCGCCGGTTTCATCCTCACCTTGGGTATGGCTGTCGATGCGAACGTTTTGATCAACGAACGTATTCTTGACGAATTGGCCGAAGGCCGTCCTCCGCTGAAAGCTCTTGAAAATGGCTTCGGACGTGTGTTCTGGACAATTATCGACTCCAACGTCACCACTCTAATCGCGGCTTTCGTTCTCCTCGAAACCAGTTCCTCGGGTCCGGTCAAAGGCTTTGCGATCTCCTTGATCCTCGGTCTAGTCGTGTCACTCTTTACTGCACTTTCTGTTACACGTTGGCTCTTCGGATGGGTTATCTCGCGTTCTAAATCCGATGCTGAAGTCAAGGCTTGGCTCGGCTGGTCGAACGTCGAGAAGGCAGCTAAGGCGTCACGCCGCCGTTTCGATTTCTTGAAATACGGCAACATGGTTTCGGGTATTGGTTTCGCTCTGATCCTCGCGGTGGTCGTCATGGCTTCCACGAAAGGCTTCAACTGGGCTGTCGACTTTGCCGGCGGTACTGAAATGGAAGTTCAGTACGTCAAGCCAATCGAAGGCATTGTCCTCCGCGATGCGATCAAAAAGTCGGGTGTGGAAGATCCTCAGATCCAAGCTGTGGGCGAAGACAGCAAGCATTATCTGATTCGTTTTGAAGGCTCCAATCTTGCAGGCGGCGCCGAAAACAAAGCCAGCGAGAAGACCAACTCCATTCGCGACAGTCTGGCCAAAGCCACTGCGGATTACGGTCCTGATATTCAACGCGTTGAATATGTCGGTCCAGCGATCGGTAAAGAGCTTCGGACGCAGGGTATGCTCTCGCTCCTCTGGGCGATCATCGGTATCGCGCTTTACGTAGCCCTTCGCTTCGATATGCGCTTTACGCCAGGTGCTCTTCTCAAGATGGCTCAGGACATGTTCGCCGTCCTCGCGTTCTACCTTTTCTTCCAGCGCTCCTTCGACTTGACGACGGTCGCGTGTTTGCTCACGATCGTCGGTTACTCGGTGAACGACGTGGTTGTCATCTACGACCGTATCCGTGAAAACCTTGCCCTTCACCCGGCCAGGAATTTGCGGGACAACATCAATATCGCTTTGAACGAAACATTTTCGCGATCGATCAACACTTCTGTCGCTTCCATGGTTTCTCTCTTTGGTATCTTCTTTTTCGGTTCGTCACAGATTCTGAACTTCGCCCTGGCGATGGTTGTCGGTATCATCTCGGCCACCATCACTTCGACTTTCCTCGCGACTTCGGCCGTGTTGTGGTCGGATAAGTTCCAAAAGAATCGTGCCGCCGCTGCCACTCCCAGCCGGACTTTGGCCAAGTAAGAGCGAGTTTCGGTCTTTAAAACCTGAACATTAAGAAGCCCACTGTTTCAAAAGAAACAGTGGGCGCTTTTTATTAGCCTCGAAATCTTTGCAAACCAGTCAGCTTAATTTGTAAATCAAAGCATCACGACTTGGGAATCAGAGCAGTTCCATATCGGTGATGGAGTTGCCTGAGAGAGCGTCGGAGTATTGGAAATCTTTGGTAGGGATTACATCGTTCTTGCGCGAGGTCGATTTGAAGGTCTCTTGATAGACGGCGCAATCGATATAATCGAAGACGGAAGGAAATGGATGGCTGATGCATTCCATTGCAGGTTCTTCTTCGTCTTTCTTGGTGACTTTTTTCGCGCCTTTGCGTGGCGGCTTCCCTTTGACAACTTCTTCCGGCGGGATTTCCGGCGCCAAGAACTTTTTCATAATAAGGCCGCACATGCTCTTAAACTCAATCTTCTGAGTTTCAGCATCGACCTGACCGTGACGAACCAGATGCGGACAACGTTTGCAAAGCATCGAGGTTACCTTTCCTGGTAAGCAGGCGACGAGAGACACATAACGCTGCGTCAAAGCACAACAATGCCAGATGCAGAGCGATGTTCGCTGTCGACCGATATATTTTCTTGGAGTTAACGACATACTAGTTCAAGGTTTCAGGGTGTGCAAGGCGAAAATATTTGTTATTTATGGGAAAATTGTCTTTAGCAGGTTGTAAAAATCCCGTTCTTTGACAAAGGTATCGAGTTCTTAAGTCTCGTAATTTGTTCTGGCGGACTGTACATCTCGACAAGGCCCTCGTGATACTGTGCACTTGCGGATAGTGGTGCTAGGACAGCAACTCAGGCTTCTTTTCATGAATTTTTTTTAAAATGTATTCCGGCTTCAAAAGCTACCGTTTTGCTGGAAAAATTGCTGAAGAGCAGTCCAAACAACCCAATACGTGAGTCGGCTTATGGATTTTGAAAAGCTTTTTGCCAAGCGCGCGAATCATATTAAACCCGGGCTTGAACGCATTCGCAGGAGCTATGAGCATCTGACCAAGCCGGCTTCGCTCATTCCGGCAGTTCTGGTCGGCGGGACGAACGGCAAAGGCAGTACGAGTGGATTCATATGGGCGCTCATGGCGTTGAGCGGGCAAAAAATCGGACTTTATAGTTCGCCCCATCTCGTGGAATTCTCCGAGCGTTTTCAAATATCTGGCATGACGATCGATGACGGGACGGTAGACCGGGCGCACGAGGATCTCAAAGCCGCTCTGAGTCCAGAGCTTTTCGAAGAGTTATCCTTCTTCGAAATCGCCACACTCCTTGCCTTTTGTATCTTCGAAGAACAGAAGGCGGCCTTTCAAGTGCTTGAAGTCGGTCTTGGCGGACGCTGGGATGCCACCAATATTTCCGATCCACTGGCTTCGGTCGTCGTCAGCGTATCGCTCGATCACAAAGAATTTCTGGGTGAGGAGCTTCTCGGCATTCTCGCCGAAAAACTCGCAATCAGCCGTCCTGGTCGACCTCTTTTTTGGGGCGCGCAAGGTGAGGTGATGGACGAGCCGAAGGTCTCCGCCTTCCTCGAAGCTCATGTGCAGGCAAGTGGCTGTCTCCTCTATACCCGAGGGCGGGAATTCCGCGTGGAAGAGAAAGAGATTGTCCTCAATATACCCGGCTGCAAAGCCCTCCGCCTGCCCCTTATGGGCATCACTAAAGATCTGCCGCAGTACCTCAAAAACAATCTTTCTCTCTCGACGGCCTTCTATCATTGGTATGCATCGCAACCCGGGAACGCCGCATGGGCGAGTCTTGATGCGATCTGGCCGGAGTTTTGTAAGGGTGAGCAAAAGGCCGCGATTACCCTTGCCGGTCGTGCCCAAAGAGTGACAAGCCGCGGCGAAAATCCGCGTAAATTCCTCATTGATGTTTGTCATAATCCGGATGGAGCGCGCGCTTTCGCAGCGGCTGTGAAGGAACTTTATCCGGAGAAATCGCTTGCGGGATATGTCTCAGTCCTCAAGGACAAGGACCACGATACTATATTGGATATCTTGCGTTCTGTGCTGCATCCTGTCATCCTCTTTGGAATTGAGAACGAGCGTTCGTGGAACCTGGCAAGTCTGGCAACCCGACATCGAGATCTACCCTTTTTTGCAAGCCTGGAAGAGGCTTGGCAAGCATTGGTTCAGGGGGGAGAAACTCCTACTGAGCCTTGGGTAATTTGTGGCTCTGTCGCTGCTGTCGGCTATGCCTTGAAACAGATGAAGGTATCACCAAAGGAATTGACTCTTGCGAGCATTATTAGCGGCGACTGGTCTCCTCATACTGACAAGCCTTAGTTCGGGTCGATTGATCGCCCAGAACCTCCCGACCATTCCTCAGGCCCCTGCCACTCCGGAAGAGGCGGCGGCGGTGCGTGATTCAGAGAATACGCAGAAGGCCAGTAAGACAGTTCAGTCCGACAATGCCTCCATGGAAAAGGCCGAGCAGAGTCTGCTGGGTGTTCCGACTGCGGGGGCCGTGACGCCGGAGCCGAAACTCCCTGTCGATCCCCAATTTCCAGTTCCCGAAGATGTCGAAGATGCGGCGTCAAGTGCATTGAAGCTTACCGAACAAGCATCGGTCCTCTACGATGCCAAAACTATTGGCTTCGATAAAACCGGCAGCAACTACAACTTTAGTGGTGACGTCGTTCTCATCGGCGCCGGCTATGTCATCACAGCCGACGACATAAGCGTGGCCTACCAATCGAAAGTGATGACGGCGAGTGGGCATGTTCTCATTATCCATCAAAATCAGGTCTTTTCCGGTGACAAGATTACGCTGCACTGGGAGTCCAGTGATTTCGTGATCGACAACGCTTTGCTCGTGGCCAGCGATCCGGGGAAGATTCGTGAAGTGAGCCAGAGTATTTTGGGTCTGACGACGCAGGAACTTGAGTATGAGGCCGCTAAGAAAACGAGGCGGGACGATCTTGAAAAGGAAAGGGAGGAGATTCGGGAAAACTTTCGCTTGTCACCTGAAGCCAAGCCGGACGATCTCGTCGTCAATCGCTATACACGTTTGCTTGAGCAGGATCTCGTCACCGAAAAATCCTTAGCCCCTTCGTTGGCCCAGCAGGATGTCGAACGCCGAAAGCGTTTTGAACGTCGCCGTATCTTCTGGGAAAAAGGTCGCGCCGAAGCCGCCAAGAACGCGGTTCCGGCTCCGCTTTATTTCCGACTCCAGGGTGAAAGCCTCGAACGCAAAGACGGCAACACCTACACAGCGCGCGATGCGATCTTTACGCCCTGTATCTGTGCGGACGACAATAGTCCGGCCTGGGGTTTTCAGGCCGATGAGATCGTCGCCCAGCAGGAAGGTTATATCAACCTGAAGCATCCGGTTCTGACCATCAAGGGTGTGCCGATCATCTATCTCCCGTTTCTGAAGCTGCCTTTGAAGGTCAAGCGTCAGTCGGGCTTTCTCATGCCGAGTTTCCAGACCTCCTCACGCAACGGCTTTGTCTATTCGCAGCCAGTGTTTCTGGAGAACAATCCCAACTCCGACGCAACCCTGACCACCGACCTCTTTCAAAAACGTGGCATCCGTCTCGGCCTCGAAGCGCGTTATGAAGCACGCAGCGACTCCGGGTTTCGCTACCAGTTTGAAACGATTCGCGATCGCTCCTGGCTCGAACTCGGCAGCTATCGCCGCGATCTTCAGGATTACTTCATCAACACGAATTCCCGTTGTACGCAGGTCGATCCCATTGAGAAATTGACCTGTGAGGAATCGATTAAAGACGGGATATCCCCGCCTTCGAACACCTGGCGCGGGAAGCAGGATTGGGCTGGACGTTATAGCCTGGCGCCACGACTCTCGCTGGTGACCAAAGGCAAAATCGTTTCCGATCACCGTTATCTGGAAGATCTTTATCTGCCGGAAGAAGTCGTGACAGCATTTGCACCGAAGGCCAATGCCAACGCTTTCAGTACGTCCAATGCCAAAGCGAATTTCGACGGCAAGGATTTCTTCATAGGTCTCCGAACCTCGTATGCGGATAACTCCCTGCTCACCAAACAATATTCGGGTCAGCAAATCCCTGGAGCGCTCGATTTTCAAAGTCGGTATTTCCGGATTTTTCCCGCGAGCTGGTGGCATATGCCGACTTACGGTGAGATCCGCATTTCGACCCTTCGCGTGGATGAAAAGGGCCTGCCCCAGACTATTACGACTGCAGATGACTTAACGCTAGGATCAGGGACCTGGAACCGCATCGGTTTCAACCTTATCACACCGATCTCGACCGATGGCATCATCAAGGTGGATCACTTCGCCGAAGCCGAGCTGCGTTATGTGGAACATCCCAATCTCGACATCGACCACAGTACAATCCGCTCGTGGAAAACCGGTATCAACCTTAACCTCCCGATCGATGGTACCGGTAAATTACCGGGCTTTCTCCAGCCCAAAGATATCGAAGGCGCCCGCTACGGTCAGCACATCATGAATTGGGGCTTGACCTTCTCCGATCGTCCCGTCGTGATTCGTGAAGGGCCTTACGGCGATCAGAAAGATGAAAATGGAGCGCCGGTCGTCTACCGGCCCAGCGATAGAAATCGTCTCTTCTCCGAAGACCAGGATATTCGTGATGAAGACGTCATGGTCAAGCATGAGCGAATCACGCTCAGCACCAGCCATCGCTGGCGCTTTTTTGATCGCGTGGATCAGGCTCTGCCGCCCGCAGTCGAGAAGGTGGATGTCTATGACTCCGAACTGGACAACCTTCAAGAACAAGCCCGTCGGGATCTGATGGCCGTTAAAGACAAGTCCGTGCAGTCCGTCGATGAGATTTATCGACAAAACAAGAATGGCGCAGTGGATTGGTTGGTGCGTCGCTATAAGATGGTCGATCAAAATGGCATTGAACCGATCAGTTTTTCGGCACAGATTTCTTATGACGCAGAGCAAGAACGTCTTCGCCGCAGACAAGTCGAAGAAAATGCTCGTTTGGAAGATGTTGCCTCAAGAAACGGGGATCCTATTCAAGCTGCAACCATCCGGGCGCAGAAGACCAATTACATCAATCTCTACGAATCCTGGATCGGTCCATCCGCCTCCCTGGGTCTGAATTACAAGGGTTTTGCCCTGGATACCTCAGCTTTCTACAATATTTATAAAAGGACTAGTACTTCGCTGGCTTTTGCGTTAGGTCTACCCACTTTCTATTCGACGCAGTTTGGTCTGCGTTATGTACTCGAGAAGAGCCCGGAGCTCGATCCCAGCACTGACACTCTGCTATTCAAGCGAACCAAGACGACTACGGTCGGTCTCGCGACGCAGCTCATACCTATGATCACGGTCGGTGCGAACCTGATTCGGAAACAAGTCGAGGGCCAGGATGAACCGCAGTACGGTACATCTTATCAAATTGGCTTTGATGATCGATCAGGCTGTTGGGGTCTAAGGTTTCTAAGGGAAAAGGATCTCAACCAGTTGGAAGAAGATGCTAACTACATTTTACAGTTAGCCGTAATCTTTTTAGGTAATCGCCGCAACGTGGACATATCGCCAGGACTCGAACGCGAGATTCGAGGCGCGCGCGCGGTGGAATCAAATTAGCTTGGAGATAGCAATGAAACGAGTGGTTCCCTTCGAAGGCCCAATCAAACTTGAAGGCTTTAACAATCTTACGAAGGCATTGAGTTTCAACCTTTATGACTTTTGCGTCGCGCGCAACGAAGCCGAACGTGACAGTTACGTAAAGTATATTCAGGAAAAATATAACGCTACCCGCGTGACACAGATCCTCACCGGTATCTGTAATATCATCGAAGCGAATGTTCTTGCCGTATCGGATCAGGATTATGAGCCATGGGGCGCCTCGTCCCTCGTTCTTATGAGTGATATCAAAGGCAGCGGCGTCGGCGACGTGAAGATGCATCTCGATAAGAGCCATATCTGTGCTCACACCTATCCTGATTTCCGTGCGGATGGACAGGTTTGTTCATTCCGCATCGATATTGATATCGCGACCTGCGGTGAGATTTCGCCTCTCAATGCCTTGAACTACATGTTTGAAGCACTGGATGCTGATGTTGTGATCGCCGATTATGTCGTGCGCGGTTATACGCGTGACGAGCGCGGCCGTCGTGTGTTCATGGATCACGAACTGCGCAGTATCCAGGAATACATCGATCCCAAAATCGTCGATCAGTACCACTGTATCGATCTGGCTCTTCAGTCAGAGAATATCTGGCAAACCAAGATGATGCGTACCAAGATGGATGAACGTTCTTACTTCGTCGGTAACAGCGACGTTGATATGAATTCTCCTGAGACTCGCAAGTATCTCGATATGGTTAAAAACGAGATGCGCGGCCTTATCTATCAATGGCCTGAATAGTTTTTTGTTAAGATGCAAATGTTAAAGAAAGTATGGAGTCGATTGCTGCTGTGGATGTGTCTCTGAGCATCCCTCTCGGATTTCATGGGGCGTTTGAGCTGGCGTGAAAAAAGGCCCGAAAGCAAAGTTGCTTTCGGGCCTTTTTTCTCAGCTAATCCGGAATTATTCACCAAGCGAATTATTGTTGGGCGAGAAGACCTGCACCGGTCCAATGATCTTTTTGTCCTTGTCAGCAAACTGATAATAAAGATTGATCTCGGAAACCGTCGCTGACGAGAGGCTGATGTCTTTCGAGAGATCGAGCCAGGTGCTGTCCGCTTCGGCTGAAACGGTAAAAGGTGCGGTTCCGATGCGAACAAAAGCCGCGTTGGGTGTGCTTTCCAGGTAGAGCGGAACTGTAGTGGCCGCAAAACGCACAGTGCTGGGGACGCTGAGGCTGCCCATGGGCTCAAGCTTGGTGAAGAGGTGGAAGTTGCGGAATTCCTCTGATTCTTCGGTCCTCCACAAAGCGCGGGTTTGAACAAACCCCTCTTTACGGAGGAGCACGGGGACCTCTGTATTGCGGGGGGCATCGATTTCATAATTGCCCGCTTTATCCGTCTTGGCCTTTTCGCGGCCGACCATGATCTCAGCGTCGGCGACAGGGGTTTCTTTGCCATTGACGGTGGCGAGAACTGTTCCGGTCATGAGGAGGGGGGAAGCCAGCTCCACATCTTCGATCTTTTTCTCGCCACTATCGAAGGCAAGAATTTCTTCGGAGACGGCCTGCTCGCCATTGGAGTTGTAGAAGTAGAGGCGTCGGTCGCTGGATTTCTCAATCAGGGCCCTTGAAATTTGAATATGAAAGACGCCTTGTGTCGTTGTGGTGACAAAGGGTGTTTCTTCTTTAGCGAAATAGATTTTGGTGGTTCCGGCCGATCCTGAGAAGGATCCGACGAAGGTCACGTCTGTGGGCTGGCTCTGAACCTCAGGTTTTGCAGCCGGGACACAAGCCGAGAGCAGAACGACTGATAAGAGTTTGATTCCATACCGCTTCATAAATGGCCTCATCAACAAGAAAATTAGAATCCCCCGCTACTCATGCAATTCAGTGGCCACTGGGCGAGCATTGCCTAGACCCCCGTAATAAGACGGGAATTTGGACTCTTAACCCTCTATCTGCTAAACTGAAGCAGTCACAGGTGTCTCAATGTTTGACAGTCCCAAACGATTTTCGTGTGGCCGCCGCTTTTTAAAGGGTATGGAATGCCATCTGGAAAAACTGCTCGTTTTACGAAAATTACTGGACAATTCCTCGGCTTATTGAGCCTTGGATTGGGTCTGAATGCCTGTGGTCTAGCTCGTAAATCCGATGGCTGCAACGTCAAAGCCAACGGATTGAAGCTTTCTGGCTTTAGTGGTGAAAACCTTAGCGATAAACAGCTTTCTTTGGTCTTTCTTAAAGGGCCGAGCAACAGCACGGAAGCGATAGGCGAGCTGCTTAAAGAAGAGGCGGTCTCGGCCACCTTCTTTGTGAAAGCGGCTGAAATCGAGGGGCACGAAGCGGCACTCGACAAGCTCGTCGAGCAAGGTCATCGTATCGCGACGGGCGGCTACAGCTTCACAGCTCTCAAATCGGCCGAGGATCCCGTTATAGAATTGAAAGCGGCCGATAAACTTCTCGCGCCCTTTGCGTTCGGCAACCAATACTGGCTTTACGGTGAGTCGGGGAGTCTGGATGAAGATGCCCGTACCCAACTGAATTCCGCAGGCCTTGGCAAATACATCGGTCCCATTCACTCTGATACCGATGGTGCGGCTTTTGTTGATGATGAGCAATGCTGGGAACAAAACCTGAGCGTCACCCAATGCACCTTGGGTTACTTCGACGAGATCGTTCGCATCGGTCACGGAATCGTGGCCTTCCATGACACCGACGACAGGAGCCGTGAACTCCTTCACGAACTGCTTCCGGAACTTATCGCTTACGGCTTCAGTTTCCAACGTCTCGATCAGATCCCTGACCTGAGACTGGCTCTGACCGCCGCAGGTGGAATACCCGATGCCGAAAAAGGAGCAGAGGTCTGCAATGACTATGAATAACAAGATCCCCTTCGGCTCGGTCTATCCCTTTGCGCTCGCTCTTGGCCTCAGCTTCGCGGGCTTCAGTTTGAGCCCGGCATCGGTTCTCCACGCCCAGGAAACTTGCGATGTGAGAGAGTACGCTGAGTTTGTCTCGTATGCCCAAAGCCTCAATCCCCTGTCGGAAACTCTCGGTCGGCGCCTTCTTCAATGCGGAAACCGTGACTATCGGGAAAGCTCTTTCTATTGGCTCAGTTTTTATTACTCGATGACAGAACATAAAGAAAAGATCAGCGGGCTGACCAACCTTCTGCCCCGCGAAACGGATACTTCGCCCAAAGTTCAGGCGCAAAGGGCCGCGCTTCGGGGCGAGACCAAGAGCTTAAGCGATAAAGTCCTGGGCGGCACGCAGGGTTATGTCGACGATCCCTGGATCGTCATGAGCCTTGCACGGGCGAACATGAGTATCCAGGAATTTAAAGCAGCCTTTGTGAATTACAACAAGGTTCTAAAGCTTAGAGAAGATCAGGATGCGGCCGAAATCGAGCTTCTTTTCGCCTATATCTGGGCGAAGGACACAGCTGCTGCTGAAGGCAAACTCGCGGCCTTAAAACGCTTCGATTCATCACCCTACATGAAACAGTCGCTCGAACGCGCCGGGAAACTGATGGTGAGCGAAAAGCCTGAGCATGAATCGCAACGTGATGTCCTTTCCCTCGCCTATGTTCAGGAGCGTGACAATCGTGGTTATTCTGCGGTGGGTGGACGCGCTGTTTACAAAGGTCTAGTGGAAGTTGAAATCGAAGCGCTCGAACATACCAATCCTCTCGAAGAGGAAAAAGAAAACGTCGCGGCTGTCAGTGTGGGCAAGGAGTGGGGCCATGAAGGTGGATTCCAGGTTCTTACGGATATCGGTTACTACAGCCCCGGCGAAGATCATGTTACGGGCCGGCTCGGTCTTGAGTTGCCTCTGAGTGAAGAGATTCACGGGGGCTTCGGCGTTATCCGCAAACAGGTCAGTGCCTATGAACGCCCACCAGCTAGCGAACGAGCCGGCATTATGCGCGACACGGCTTACTGGGACTTTTATGCTCATGATCACTTCAGTTTCCTGGCCGCCCTGCATCGCGAAGATGACGAAGCGGTTTTTGAGGATTACAAAGCTGAGTTTAAATTCGGTGCGGCTCTCAATGAAGAGATGGATTCAGGCTTTGGTCTGATCATTCCCGTTTCCTACCGTCATCGTCCGATGACCAGTCCGGACTATCGAAGTTATCCCCACGATATTCGTTTGGGTCTTGGTCTTCGTTTTGGTCTCAGCGATGGAATGAAATATGCAATGCATGCGGAAGCTGTTATCGAGTCGATCAATCGCGACGACTACGGCCAGCTCAATAGCTATGAAAAGCTGCTCGGTGCCCGCATGAATACCCACATACGCTACTATTTCCAAAAGTCTTACTACAATTTCTTCGAAGGTTCGGCCTTCGTCGTGGAGAAGATGCTTGGCGAAAAAGCGGATGAAAGAGGCTCAGAGTTTCTTATCGGTATCGGTGTGAGCCAGGAAAGTCACTAAGAAGAGGGCTGCTTTATGAAGTTAATGCTTATACGTCCTTTGTTCGTCTTGGCCATGGGTCTGAGTCACGCCTGTGCTTCGCGTATTCCAGCCGAGCCCGTCTCCCAATTGCAGGCGAGCAAGACCTTTACGCGTCAGGGTACCTTCATGATAGGCCCAGGCGATCAACTGGATATCTTTGTCTTCGGCGAAGAGAAACTCAGTGGACGCTTCACGATCTCGCCCACCGGGATCCTGGCCTTTCCTCTGATCAACACCCTGAACGTCACGGGCATGAGCAGTCAACAGCTTACCAAACGATTGGAAGCGGCTCTCGATGTCTATATCAAGGCGCCCAGGGTCGCTGTTTCGCTGCCGAGCGTGAAGAGCTTTCAGGTCTTCTTCAGTGGGGAAATCAAGCGTGTCGGGGGCCTCAATCTCACCTCTGAGACCAACCTTCTTCAAGCGCTCACCCTCGCCGGTGGCCTCAGCGATTTTGCCAGCGGGCGTATCGTGCTCGTTCGTCAGATCGGCAATAGCAAAGTGAAACGTTATGCGATGCAATATGAAGATATACTCGCCGGCGAAAAGTTTATGGATGGTATTACGCTCGAAACGGGCGACGTGATCATCGCTGAGTAACAGAGACATCCTAAAGGGCTTCGACTATGCAGCAACGACAAGAGCTCTCCCGGCACGACGATAGTGATTCATGGTTCCTGATCGATTCGATCTGGGGTGCCTTGAAGAGACATAGTCTTTTTGCTTTATTTATCTGTTTGCCCCTCCTGGCAATCGTTGGCTTCAGCCTGTCGCGTTGGAAGCCGGAATATTCCGCGACCTCCGCCATCGTCTATGATGTGAGCAAATCCAAAGACACGCAGACTGAATCGTCACTGGTTCTCGGCAACCGGATTGCTTCGAACTTTGCCTCCCGCTTTGCGGATCCCGGCTTTCTCCTGCGCCTTGCAGAACGACTCGAACCCAAAGGTATCATCACGCCTCCGCGGGTTGAGTCCAAGTGGAAAGCCACAGTTAAAAGCTACGTTCCGCGAGATCTTAGACCGGCTTCCTGGTCCGCTCCTAAAGATGTCATTGATCCCCGTATGAAGATTGAGGAGATGGGTGAACATATCAGCGTCCAAACTTTCGCAACGCAGTTCGCCATGTCGATTACCGCGACAGCCGACAAGCCTACCGATGCGCAGATGATTGCCCAGGAAGCCATCAATTTGTTTGTCGAAGAGGATTTGACTAAGCACAAAGCCCGGCTCCAGGAACAATTGACCCAACTCAATACCCTTGAGAGCTCTACACTTCTCGAAAAAGCTGACCCCAAGGAAATTGCCAGCACTCAGGCCTTCGTCAAAGAAGAGGGTGTTGAAGCCAGCGAAGATGAAAAGAAAGAGATGAAGACGGTCGAGCAAGCTCTGATCACGCAGATTCTTCTCAAGCAAAAAGAATCGGTTCGCGCCCAGAGTATTCAGTACGACCGCGAGTTTACCCTACAAGGCGAATTGAATGCCCTGCTGGCGAAGCGTGGAGCTGCTCACCCTGAGGTCATTCAAAAGCGCTCCGAAATTGAGAAATTCAAGGCCGATATTGGGCTGGTTCAGCTAGAAGCTGTCATCAACAAGATGAAGGAAAGACTCTATCGTCTCCAGGCTGAGATGAGAGCCAAGGGCATTCCAATCGATCGTTCCGTTCAGCTCAATAGCTTCCCGGACGAAGTCAGACGCTTCCTTCTCGATCTCTCAAACCAGATTCGAACCGCCGAACTCGAGATTGAAAACGCGACTTATCAGCTTCAGGATCCCTCCCGCTGGGTCCGCTACAACCTCAGTCGTGTGGCTGAAGTTCCTTCCCGTCCTTCGAACTTCGATAAATTATTCTTGGCCGGGGTTGTGGGTATTGCCCTTGTCGGGCTTTGCTTTTTGCTCATCGTTCTGGTGCGGGAGCTCACTTATCCATGGATCGTCGAAGCGAAGAGCCTGCCTCGCCGCTATCGTTTGCCCGTTCTGGTCAATGTTCCTCAAGCCAAGATCTTCTTGAACGTAGATAAAGTCAGAAAACTGCGGGCGAGACTCGGTGACCTGCGCAAGAACTCAGATCCCGAACTCAAACTCCTGGATGCCTATCGCTACTTGCAACAGCTCCTGAAGAGCAAGGGTGACCCTCAAGTGATCTGCTTCTACGACCTGGGTTCGGACAAGCTATCCAGTCATGCGGCCCTTAACCTGGCAAACGTGATGGCGACCGATAGCAACGAGCGCATAATCTATTTGAGCTTTAACCCAGCCAATCAAAAATATCTGCCTCGGGGCGAGGGGGGTAACCTTATGAGCTTTCTCTCTGGCGAAATCGATTGGAAGTCTTGCCGTGTGAAGGCGAATGATGAGATTGCCTGCGATCTCGCGATCGCCGAACAACCGGAGCTGCAGTTGGGTCATTTCCGAGAGGATCTGGTTCAACGCTTGATCAAAGCCTTGCGCGAGAAGTATCAGCGCATCATCATCGACGGCCTTAACCCGGTCTTCATGAACGAAAACACGATGCTTGCCAAAGAGTCTGATGTCATCCTCGTTGGGACAACGCTTGGTGCGAGTAAGCACAGCGATCTCGAACGCCTGCTTACAGTGACGCCGCCCGGGAAGGTTCAAGGCTTCGTGCTGGGGTGAAGTTCGGAGTTCTTTTTCTCTAGTTTTAATTTACGCTCTTGTTCCAAAGTCGCTTCTTCATCTTCTTTAGTGGTTTTGTTAAACTGCGGAGAATCGAAGAACGACTTTTTTTTCGGCCTCAGATTATTATAATAATCGTCTTCCAGAGGCATTTGAGGCGTTATTTTCTCCCTATGGCTCGCCAGGTAGTTGCCCGCGATCACATAAAAACCAAAGAAGTAGACGAAAGTCCCGAGCACTGTCCCTATTCGGATCGGGAGGCGATTGAGCAGAATGCCGATACCCAGCACATGCAAAATAAACATCAAGGCCATGGTTGTACTCTCGCTTTCGCCTTCATTTTTTCTTCTTTGGTCAATTCACCCTGAATTCTAAAGCATGCTCCGAGCAAAAGCCCGCCTAACATTTGATTCCTTTGGATCTGAAAGCCAAGGTCACCGAAGGTGTAGACCAGGTATTGGAGAAAGAAAAAGAGCGACACCACTCCAAGCAGGAAGAGATGGGGTTCGCGCGCCTTCTTAAAAAGTGATCCCGCACAGGCGATCATTGTTGCGAAGAGGAGGCTGAGGGCTCCAATCGTTGCCGGACCTCCAAAGCCCCAGGACGCAAGGAAGAGATTGTGCGGAATCATTCTGTAGCGCTCGTAGACGTAAGAAATATCGGGCATCGGAAAGACTTCGTCAAATTCCTTGCCGTAGCCGATCCCCGAAAGTGGGCTCTGAGTCACCGCATTCAGTAGGTTGGCGTTCTCGAGATCACGATACGAAGGTTCTTCGACTCCGGTCTCACTGCCGAAAGAACGGTAGAGTCCCCCTATGAAACCGATCGGCTCCGGCATATTCCAGGTGATCGCTGTGAAGAGTCCAAAGGCAAGGCCAAGGGCAGTCCCGTGGGGAAAGTATTTCTTCACCAGGCGTAAGGGCATGAGAGCGGGGAGGATGCCAACGGCGAAAGCCGCTGCAACGTAGGAGGTTCGTCGATCGTTAAGGATGAAGGCCAAGGCCACAGCTCCCATCGAAGCCAGAATCGTCGCTCGACCCAGATAGGTCTTTTGCACAAAGAAATAATAGACAAGACAGACCAGAGTGATGACGGCGAAGGCCGAGAAGTAGTGATCGACGAGGTATTCTTCGTATTGTGAAAACTGGGTGTAGTTGGTGCCGTAGACGAAGAGGGCCTGAAAAGATTTGAGGACGATGGCCACCGTTATGCCCTTCAATGCCTTCCTGGTGAACTCCCGATCACGCCAAATCATAAAGCCAATAAACACCCAAAGGGGTAGGCAGTGTAAAAAGCGAAGCTGTATGAACATCGTATTGACCGAACCGCCACTCATAACGCCCATAAAGCCTGCTATGAAGCTCGCGATGAACACAGCAAACGCGACGATGAGAATGGGGAAGAAACCCAGCTCGGTCCATTCCCGCAGAAGGCGCGGAGCCTTGCTCAGAATGAGCCAGCCTGTCATGAGCAGTGCGAACGTTTCCATTCCCGAGAGACCAAAGGATTTGAAGAGGATCACACCCAGGGCTTCAGTAATCGTGTCAACGTTCCGCCCCCAGGCGACCTGAGAAATATCGTCAATGAGGAAGCTGAAAACCAAAAACCCGAGTAAGATATCCTGATCGGGGTTGTCGCGCTTGATAACCACTTTGAGGCAAAAGTGAGCGATAAACAACAGAAGAGGCGCCAGACAAAGTGGGCTTCCCGCCGTCAGGCCATAGATGACAACTGAGGCGAGGCAACAGAGGAGAAGAATCAACAATGAAGATTGCTTATAGCCCTTAGTGATGTCCACCGAGCATCTCCCTCTTTTGCAGATTGCAGCGAAGTCTCTATAATACTAATTATTTTAAGCCGATGCCCATAGGTGTGACAGGAAAAAACAAGTCGATGAAGCTATCACGGTTGAAGCTTAGCCTTATTTCTCTCTTCTTATGGGAAACCCAAATCTGCGCCCAAACCCTGCGTAGCGAAGGCAGCGCCGTCGGCGTTGTGCCGCTCGTGAGCAAGACCGAGGAAGAAGCGGAAATAATCGTGGATCCCTTTGCACCCCAAGAGGATCAGATCGAGCTTCGTAGCTTCAAAGCGGTGCACAGCGATGGCTATCGTCAGGCCCAAGGGGAAGTCGGCCAGGTTTTTGATGCGGCGAATATCAACTCTGTAGAACGGAATTCGGTTTTTGTAGATCAGAGACTCTTATACTGGGACTTGGGCATCAGCTCCGATTATTCAGGAACTATTGGAACGCGCCTTCTCGAAGGGCGGGTCTACGGCTCGCATCGATTGAGTCTCGAGCTGGCCTGGAATGGTCGCGCTTACCGAGGCGACGGTGCCGGCCTCGAAGAGATCTATCAAGCGGCCAGTCGCCTTGCCAAAGACTTTACTGTCTTTGAAATTCCAAAGACCCAGCGAACCGACGGGACCGTCCGAGCCGCCGACAGCATCCGTATCGGCAGGCAGAGCAGCTTCGCCATCGTTGGCGAATTCCATCAGGATCATTATCTCATCCAGGATGCCCTCGATGACGGCTCGGTCTACGAAGCCGGCACTCTGCGTTCGCAGATTGGCCTCGGGCGCGATCAAAGCCTAGAGACGACGCTGAAGCGATCGGTCGTCCTCTATCGGGATCATCGCAATCACTTTCAACAGGGTCAGGATCTAAACGAAGGTGAGTCGCAAATAATTCAGCCCCTGTCAGCGCACTATTTGATCGGCGTCGGTCTGCGATCCTTCGATGGGGATCGCAATGGGCCTCTTCTCACCTTGACCCGCAAACCCGATGAGCGGGCCAACGGTCAGCTCAAAGTCAGCTACCTCAGCGGCAACGACTATAATCAGCTTCTCGGGAGCCTGCGGAGCCAATATCTTTGGACTCGCCAGTTGAAAATGACCTTGAATCTCGAGGAGGGTGTCGACCTTCTCGCCTCCTACGGCAGCAACACGACCACGAACCAATCTCGCGATCGCGAACAAAAACTGAGCCGAGCCTACGAAATGGATTGGGCCTACGAACAAAAATTCTCCACCTATGCCCTTATCCTCATTTCCAATCGGCAGGATTTTTCCAGCGCGAAGTTTACCCAACAGCAGGCCCGCCTGCAGTTCGATCACCGATTGAATCCCCTCGATAAGATTTTCATCGCCGGTGCCTATCGCCACGCGGACGAGCAGGGCCAGATAGCCAAACCCATTGATCGTCGCTTTGCCAGCCTATCGAGCGATTGGCGGCACTACTGGGGCCTGGATTCGAGATTGTTTGGAGCGAAGTCCTTTGGCCAGGTTGGTATGAGCTATGAGCGTCTTTGGGAAGGCGAGCGCGAGCTTGAGAGGAAGTCGCTGAGTCTTGCCCTCGGGCAGGAGTGGCTATGATTCTCAAGCCGATACAGAGTCGATGTTCGAAGTATTAACGCATTCCAAGCGAATCATGTTCTCAGCTCCGCCACCTCATCCCACGCCCGATCGGTCGAGCATCACGTGAAAGAGGAAGAGCACGAATACTTTCCTAAGATCCGGAAGGAGTTCAGCTCTGAGCACCTCCACGAATTGGGCAAGAAAATGAAAGCCAAATTTGAGCGGCTTGAAGCCAATTCCTAGTCAAAAATAAAAACCGCCAGTGGGGTTTAAGCCACTGGCTGTTTTGATTTTAACTGACGCTCATGCCATCAATGAATCCCATGCATCTTGCGCTGCAAAGGCTTCGCCACGAAGAGGAGCAAAGCTGCTCCGCAAACAAAAGCTGTCGCTGCGATCGCAGCAAACAACTGAGTCTCCCCCAGTTTCTCGGCAAAACTCCCCACGACACCACTCATCTTGTTCGCCACGGCAAACGACAGATACCAAACGCCCATCATGATCGTTCCAAAACGGTTCGGTGTGAGCTTGTTTACCATCGACAAACCAACAGGCGACATACAGAGCTCACCGCAGGTCTGGAAGAAGTAGGAAAGCAGAATCCAATGCACGCTCGCCATGCCCGAAGCCGCGGATTCCTGAGCTGCAAATACCATGAATGTAAAGCCGACACCCATGAGCAAGAGCGCCCAACCAAACTTCTGCGGTGCACTTGGATCGCGACCTTTGAGTGCGAGGCGAGTCCACATCCAAGCAAACAAGGGGCCGAGTGTCATGATGAAGACAGGATTCAAAGACTGAAACCATGTCGTGGGAATTTCAAAACCAAGGACGAAGCGATTCACTTTCTCGGCTGTGTAAAGGGTCATCAGACCACCGGCTTGCTCAAATGCAGTCCAGAAGATCACGACGAAGAACATAAGTGCGAAGATGACGAAAAGACGATCCTTCTCGATTTTCGAGAGGGCCGATCGAACCTGACCCGCAATGTTCTTTTCTTTTTGCACGAGAGCCGCGGGCTTGATGCCGATGTTGCCCAGAAGTTTGGGGCCAACCGTAAGGAAAAGGATCTGGCCAATGAACATCCCAACTGCCGCTGCGCCAAAGCCCCAATGGAAGCCATATTTCTCGCCCAGTGTTCCCGAGACGAAAGGTGCGATGAAGGCCCCGGTGTTCACGCCGACATAAAAAATCGTGTAGGCACCATCACGACGACGATCCCCTTCAGCGAACAAACCGCCAACAAGCTGGCCCATACAGGGTTTGAAGAAGCCGTTACCAAGGATCAAGCAACCGAGGCCGAGGTAAAACGAAGAGAGACCCGGAACCGCCATCGCGATGTGGCCGATCATCATAATCGTGGCGCCGAGAGTTACGGATTTGCGAAGACCTAGAAAACGGTCCGCGACGTAGCCACCAAGCAGCGGGGTCAGGTAGACGAGGCCCGTGTACCATCCGTAGAGCGACAAGGCATCGGACTTGGACCAACCAAAGCCACCCGCAGTGGTTGCTGCGGTCATATACAAAACGAGAAGCGCGCGCATGCCGTAGTAGCTCATACGCTCCCACATCTCCACGAAGAAGAGCAGGTAGAGGGCTGGGGGTTGCTTGGCTTGATCCGTTCGGATCGCATCCTCGGGAGGAATTGTATCGCTGGCGATAATCGGTTTCATGAATCTCCTTTAATAGGCTGAAATGAACTGGTATTGGGCCTTTTTGTGCGCCAAAGCGCTTTCATCAATTTTTCTAAAGCTTTTTGAACGTATTCGATCGCAAACGCTTCGTAAAAATTTCTTAATTTTCATTCGAAAGAAATCGACTTAGGTCACCGACTTCCTCATCACCGGCTCGCAGACAGCCTCTCATCTTATTGCATCTTCGCTTGAAAGCCATGCAGCGACTGGATTTGATTGATACAGAAATAAGATAAAGCAATTTCGAATCCATAAACCTTTAACAGAATATGACAAAACTTTGCGAGCTTTGTTCGGCATGATTAAAAAACTCCGAAGCTTCGCGCAGAGAAACCTTGCTGAACTGATTAAAATTTAGTTAAGACAATCGATAGTAAATATCTTTTAGCCGAAAGCCGTTTCTGCTATGACTTGTCGGCTTATGATCGTCACAACCGCCTGCGCCATGCAGAGTTGGAGCGGTTAAGGTCGGCAGACTAAGTTTCTCTTGTTGAAAGGATTAGACCGTGAGTCGAAAAATCATGAATCGGTTCTGTTTCGCACCGATTAGTATTTCGTTGTTGGCCGCTCTCGCCAGCTTCGAAGCGAAAGCTCAAGAACAGAACCCAGTTCCTCCTGCAGCTCAAATGCCCGATCCAGCTATTCCTGGCCAAACTCTGCCGGCACCGCCCGCTGCAGAACAAGCTGAAGCTAAGGACATCAAAAAAGCCGGTGCTCCAGATTCCAAGCAAGCTGAGCGCATCACAGTTACTGGATCTCGCATCAAGCAAATCGAACTTGAAGGCCCTAAGCCGATGGTTACGATTCAAGCGGAAGAGATCAAGAAAAGTGGCGCGACAAGCGTTAACGATTACCTAGAAAAACTTACCGTCGCTTCGTTCGGTTCCGCCAGCTACGGTTCTGGTTTCGGTGCTGCTGAAGGAACTCAAGGCTTCGATATCCACGGTCTCGGTGCTTCCAACACTCTCGTTCTATTGAACGGCAAGCGTCTGGTTCGCGACCCTTACCTCGAAATCATCGACCTTTCGATCATCCCGACGGCTGCCGTTGAGCGTATCGAGATTCTTACCGGTACAGCTTCTGCGATCTACGGTACCGACGCCGCTGCCGGTGTTGTTAACGTAATCACTCGCAAAAACTACGAAGGTATGGCTGCTGGTTACGGCAAAGTAAAAAGCCGTTATTCTGGTGGTGGCGATCACGACCAAGCTTACGTCGTCGCTGGTACGTCGTCCGACAAGTCTAGCAATATCCTGACATTCCAATGGGACCAGGATCAACCGACCTACATCGGTGACCGTCCTTGGGTTCAAAAAAACTATCGTTCTATCTACGGTTCGCCGTTTGGATACTACGGAGCCGACAGTAAGTTTCACCCGGGTGGCGCTTGTGAAGAAGGATCCAAGACTTCTGCTGGCAACACTTTCTGTCAGTACAACTACATGGATGATTATCAATTGGGCGGCGCTGTCCAAAAGATTTCGATCATGGACGACTACACTTACAACCTGACTAAAAACACCAAAGTTGGCGTCCGTCTCTTCGCAACGAAGAAGACAGCTCTCACCAAAGGCTTGAAAGAGCCAGTTGACGAGAGTGACAACGGCTACATGGTATCCGAAGCGGCAATCAACGCCAATCACCCTGAGTTGAACACGGCTGCCGTGGTTCCACAATATATGCCTAACAATCTCAGAGGCGGAGCAAATGGCGTTTATGTCCACGGACGCCTCGTCGGTGGACCCGCCTCTCGTACAGCCACAGACCAGCTCACAGCGTCTGGTACAACGTCTTTGACTCACGACTTTGATAACGGCGACCAAATTGAAGCAAGCTTCTCAGAAAGCCGAATCACTCGTAGTCACAACTGGTTGAACTATTTCGACAACGGTCGTCTTGGTGATGCGATTTGGGATGGCTCTTACGATGTGTTCGCGAATCCTGCCCCAGGCGGTCTCGAGAACTATCGTGTTGACTTGAACGATCGGGACAGCAGTATTGCTCGTTCGTTTGAAGTCGACTACACAGGCTCATTCGACTTCGGATCGCGTAACTTTGGTTACGCTCTTGGTATCTCTCAAATCCGTGAATCCTACTTGAACCAAGCCCCACCCAATAAAATCGCGAAACTCCTCGATGACCCAGTCGTTGAAAAACGTCAAGGTGTCATCAAAGGACTTGGCGGCGGCGGCGGCAGCGGTGAGCGTAAAGCGAACGCAGTCTTCGGCGAAATCAAAGTCCCTATCGTTGATACCTTCGAAGCAAGCGTAGCGGCTCGTTACGACGACTACACCGATTTCGGTGATGCGTTCAACCCAGCCCTCGGCCTATCCTACCGCATCGGTAAAGAATGGTTCTTCCGTGCCAACTACGGTACTGGCTTCAAAGCCCCAAGTTTGCGTGACATCCATGACTCTCCAGCGACTTACTACACTTCGGCAACTGACTACTTGAAGTGTAATGTTGCAACGGCTGCCAACGATGCCGATAATGTCCAAAAATACTGTGAATTCGGTGTTTCTGGTACGATCGTCAGCGGCGGTAACAAAGACCTTAGACCAGAAACTTCACAAAACTGGTCGGCTTCTATGGCCTTTGAGCCAGTGGCAGGTTACGGCTTAAGCCTTGAATACTACGCTTCGAAAATCGAAGACGGTATCGGTAGCGTGACTGCTGAGCAGCTCACAAAAATGGAAGCCAACGGGACAGCGCTACCCCCTGGAACGAAAGTTATTCGTGACCAGACTTCGGGCGACATCACAGGCTTCCTCAGCCCCACCACTAACCTCTCGACTACAAAAACAAGTGGTATCGGTACTAAGGCATACGCGAAAGAGGACTTCAGCTTCGGTACTCTCTCGTACCGTACTGATTACGCTTACGTGTTGAACTACGAGAAACAAGAATTGCCAGGCGGCCCTTTCCAGAAGCAGCTTGACATCTACGGTCCTCGTTGGAGATGGAACAATACTATCGGTTACGGAATCGGCATCCACGAAGTCGCTTTGTCCAACCAAGCGCAAGCTCGTACATTCAAAGGCGTTCAGTCTTACGGATATATCGGAGCCTACAACTTCTGGAACCTCAACTACGCAGTTGACGTGACTAAGAACGTGACAATCAACGTTGGTGGAGAGAACATCTTCAACAACGGTATTAACCAAGACAACAGCGACAACGTCTTCCGTGGCGGTGGTGTTGGCATGAGTTACTACGGTAAAGTCGACTTCAGAATGTAATTCATCTTCGATGAGTTAGAGCTAGAGCTAGAGCTAGAGCTAGATGGGGAGCCTTCGGGTTCCCCATTTTTCAATTTATTTCTCAACTTGCAAAATTTCCGGATCATTGGCCTGGCCAATAGATTGATTGAGTAGTTCTTCCCAGCCACCGTTGTGCATTTTGAACGCTTCCGCACGGCGACCGGCTGGAACTTTGTCAAATTCAGACTCGCTGACCAGGAGAGGACTGGCCGTTTAGATACACAACCATTTTGTTGCGTAATCAGGCAGCTTTTCGAAATAACAGCAAAAAGCCCCCAAGAGCTGGCTCCTGAGGGCTTTCTATGAGGAAACTTAAGCCTGAGACTGATTAAATCTGAATGCCGTAACGAGCGTAGTAGAAGCGACCAATCAGGTTGTGCGTACGGGCATCGATGTTATCGTTGAACGCTGCATCTGTTGTAGGAGGCATCTTGTCTGTTACGTTGTCTGCACCGACTGTGACTTTACCGTAAGTGGCAAGATCATAACCAACATGGAGATCGTATGTGCGCCATGCATCAAGGTTCTTGATGTCATAGTCTTCGCCTGCGTAGAGGTGAGAGACATAGTTCATCTGAACGCCAGCATTAACACTTGCGAGTGTCCAGTCGAGAGACGCGAGTCCCTTCCATTTAGGAATCGAACCGCGGCCACTACCGGCAGCATCAACATAAGTACCGACGACGTTAACAAAGGGAGACGATTTATCTGCCTGGTTTTGGTAGTTGATGTAGTGAGAAGCAAGAACGTTCAGAGACCATGTTCCTGATGGAGTGTTCTTGAACGCGTAATCTACACCAAGGTCCATACCTTTAACCTTACGAGCCGCAAGGTTAAGGGCGATCGCTTGGATCTGTGTGATGTTGTTGGCTGCATCGAGAGTGATGCGGTCAGCAAAAACACCGTTGGCACGGAATTGATTGACGATAAACTGAGGGTTCGTATCGATGGCATTTTCTGTGTTGATAACGAAGTAGTCGGCTTTGGCGTTGAATGCGTTGCCGTATGAGTACGCAAGACCGTATGTGTAAGAACGAGATTTCTCAGCTTTCAAGTTGGGGTTACCCCCTTGAAGGGCAAGCCATTGGTTGACGCTGTCGTCAGCTTGAACAGCACAGTTTCCAGCCGTCTGGCAAGGATCGACGAGGCTTGCGAAGTTCTCGGCTTGACCTTGATAGAGCTCTGGAAGCGAGGGAGCGCGGAAACCGGTCGAGTAGGTGCCACGGATCGTCAAACCGTCGATTGGCGTGATTTTCAAGCCAGCTTTCGGGTTCATCGTCGTTCCGAAGTCGTTGTAGTCCGAGTAACGAGCGGCTGCATCCACTTCGACAATTTTGCCAAATGGGACGGAGAATTCAACGTAGACTTCTTTAGACTTACGTTCGCCTTCAGTCGACTTTTGGTTGGTGTTACCGATGGTGTTGTATTTTTGCGAGTTTGAATCTGTCGCATTGTTGTAGGACTCTTCACGAATCTCAACGCCGGCAGCCATGTTGATGGTTGCGAACTCGAGTTTGGCGAGTTCGCCCGCTGTGTTGACGGTATAAGAATCCATAGTGGTCGATGTCACGTCAGTTCCATCGAGACGCAACCAAGCAGCCTGAGCGCCGTCGATGCTGCCGTAAGGCCCAAGAACGTTGACAGGAACACAACCGATGGCGGTAAGACTACCGCAAGCACCTGGGCCGCCGAGTCCGACGATCAAGTTGCCTTTGTTGACGATATTTTTGTTCGTAGAGCGAACATTAACTTCACCGTGGTTGGCAGCAACATCCCAGGTCCACTTGTTGATTTCACCTTGGAAACCACCAACGATGCGGAGCGTGTCCGAATCCGAGATCTGCTCACGTGGTCCCAGCTCGAGGAAACGTTTACGAACGTCAGTCAAAGGAGTGTTGAATGGGTTGTAGGGGTTGTCCGCGGCCACGACGATGTTACCCGTTTCCTGGCTCGTGAAGAGAGGAGTCGGAGCTGAGTTGTACTTGCTCAGAGTGTTGGTGTAGGACGTTTCGATAAACGCCTTAACATTGGAATTGATGTTGTAATCGCCGCTGAGAAAGAGGCTTTTGCGATTCTGGGCCATGACGGCGTCCGTGATCGACGAGAAGTTGAAGGCGTCGGCTGCGCGGCTATAAGGACGGTAGTCCGTCGCCAATGGAGGCGTAGCCGCATTGTTGTTGGCAATAACGTTACCGGCAGGAGCGTCAACCACGTGACCGTTTGGTGTCGCAGAACTCGGACCCATGGCTTGACGTGACACCTGGCGATCGCGGGAAGCGATGTTGCCTTGGGTATAGAAGTTCATGCCGAAGATCATGTTGCCTTTTTCATTGCCTGTACCATAAACCAAATCGTAGTTTTTGGTTTCAAGGTCGCCGCGTGACGCGCGACCCATGTAGACGTTGAAATCGAGGCCATCAACGTTTTTGCGTGTGATGATGTTGATTACACCTGCGATTGCGTCCGAACCGTAGATCGCCGAAGCGCCGTCTTGCAGGACTTCGATGCGCTCGATGGCAGCGACTGGGATGGAGTTCAAGTCAGGGCTTTGGCCGTTGACGTCATTTGGCAGACGACGACCGTTGACCAGCACGAGAGTTGAAGACGAATCGAGACCGCGAAGAGCGATGTTACCGCTACCGCCGCCACCGCCGTTCGTCGTGGATGTTGTGACCGAGTTACCGATCGCCGAAGGCAGTTGTTTGATGACTTCAGTGACAGTTTCCGCGCCGGAGTTAGCGATTTCTTCACGGCCGACGATAGTCAGCGGTGATGCTACGTCCAAATCCTTGCGCTTGATGCGGGAACCGGTGACGGAGATGATCTCAGTCTTTTCCTTGCCAACAGCAGCAGGGGATGCTGGGGGCGCTGGAGGAGGGGGTGGAGCGCCTGCATCAGCCGGAGGTGCCGGCGGTACGGGAGCTGTCTCAGTACCTGCTCTGTCTTGGGCCTGAGCCGTGACAAGAGAAGAAAGCAGCACAACACTGATTGCGCTGATGATGGATTGTTTCATCGGTCCTCCCAAAAACTGCTTAATAATAATCTTAGAATTGGCCATCTAAAGGCTATAGATGAAGATTGTGTAAAAATCATCCAGTCATACAGAGACGGTGCGTACAAGCTTCTGTCAACTTGTACTATCTTGTATTGCAAGTGTTTAGAGGGTCGTTGTCGTCAAAGGCTTACATGCTAAGGATTGGCAGGTATTACGCGATTGAAGAAATTGCTGTTTTCAAGATTGTCGATTCAAAAAATATATACGGTTTCGGGGGGAAAGACGTATTGCCAAATGCCTGGGGATCGGTCTCGCGACCTGGGTAGGTTCATGTAAGAGTGGAACCTTATGGCATTCAATCTCACGCGAAACATGGGAGTCTTCGGTTGAGGCCATGAAATCGATTCATACTTAAGTGAAATAGCGCAAGTCCATGAATTTATGTGTTTTAAGCAAAGTCTTAGCCGAGTTTCCCCTTGCCCCAATCGCAAAATTTTCGCAATATTTTATTCAGCGGAACACGTTAAAATTTGGGCATAGCTCGAGGATTTCATGCTGAATGTGATGCGAAGCAATGGTTTACGTCGTCTCTCCCTCTCAATCGCGCTCGGGCTCAGTGTCGTATCGCTCTCGCCTCTGGCTTCGGCCGCCGACGATGGCAAGGATGCAGCGATCTTTCGCAATATTTTTTATAGCTATGCGAAGAGTCAATATTCCGACGCTGAGATTCAGCGGCTCATCTTTCAACCCAAAAGCGATTTTTTTAAAGCGACATCCATCGAGGGCGAAGCAGCAGACGCCTTGAAAAAAAGGGGCGAAGACTGGTCTGTCTTCCTGCCGAGCGATCTCTACAAGGATGGAATCGCAGCACCTGCCGGCGATGCGGGCGATCTCAATGAAGCCCTCGATCAAAAACCGATTACGATCGTCATCATTCCCGGCATCTTTGGCGAATTCATCGACCACTTTCCGTTTCATGAAGTCGTCAGCAACAAGGATCGTGCGTTTGCGAAAGAGTGGGCCAAGGCAATCGCCGATCATCCGACCGAAGATGAAGTTTTTGACCTTGAAACTTTGGCCCCGGTCAAACATTCCATGAGCGATATCATCGAAGCGTCGAGTGTCGATGACGCGAAGGGTAAAGCCGTCGTTCGGCTGATCTATCTCAAGCCGCTGCTTGGCTCGCTCGAAACACTTGGGACCCTTGAGGACTCGAGTACGATCTATCTTCGTCGCCTCAATAAGCTGTGGTCGATCCTAGGCCCTCAGGAGAACCTTTATCTTCTGGGCTATTCCCGCGGCATGAACGTCGCTCTCGATCTCGTGAACCGCGCGGAAGCAAAGCCTGACGATTATCCCTGGCTCGGCAAGATCAAGGGTGTCGTGTCGCTGGGTGGGACTATTTATGGTTCGGCCATCGCCGACGCAGCGTTTACAGAAGGACAGGTAAGTTGCCAGGCGATTCAACGGATGGTGAAGCTCGCGGATGACCTTACGGTCCTGCCCAAGGACGCAAATCTTGCCGATAAGATCAAAGTGGTCGCGAGCAATTCGGCCGCCTGGGCGAAAGCCGGTATCGATCTTCTCGGGATCGGAGCCAGCATGCCCAAATCCGAGGGCCTCGAAATCGAGTCGATCACCACCGACAGTCCCAACCTTGGCGTCTTTGGTGAGACGCTTAAAACAGTGGCCTTTGATACATTCAAAATCGATCAAGGCGCAGAGTATTCCAACAACGTCGAGAAGTTTAAATATCTCATTCGGGAGGCTGTGGAAGGGATCGACACGCTTACCGCAAGACAAGGTCTTGCATGGATCAAGGGCCACACGGTCTCGACCCGGATGAAGTACTTTGTGATTCAAGGCTTGATGGGTGATCCCAGTAGCAAAAAGGATGGCCGGGGGGCGCTCGCCGAGGATTCGGTGAGCTTCAATACCAGGACCCTGGATTATAAAGTCCTGCGCCGCAGCTATTACGATTACCTAGCTTTCCAGGGCATGCAGTTGAACGACTCCCAGGTCTCTCCCGATCGCAGCATCTTCTGGCCGGAGCTTCACAAGAAGCTCAATCCGGCCCAAGAGGATTTCGAAGCGCATTTGCTCACGATCATTGGGACAGACCACTGGGGCATGTCGTTTCCGGTGGCACTTGTCAGTGAAAACGACGAGACCAGCCCCTTCCCCAGAGAGATACTGGTTAAGACACTCGGCGCTTTCCTGGCCCAGGATCTTTTCAATAAACCTTAAACCCCATATTTCCTACGAGGAGGATCATCTCATGGTTGCGACGACGCCGGATGCTGTACGACACTCAGTAGAGGGCAAAACCTATCCCGATGCTAAGAGCCCCTTAAGGCTTGCCAAGCGGGATTGGATCGAAATCTTTAAGCGCGTGAAATCGGAGATTGACGACGATGATATCGGCATGGTGGCAGCGGCCTGTGCCTACTACGCTCTCTTTTCGATCTTTCCGCTTTTGATCGCGACAGTCTCTATCTACGGATTTATTGCTGATCCCGTCGATCTTGAGCAGCAGATTAATGCCATTGCGCGCGTGATCCCCAGCGATGCGGCGGCAGTGATCTCGACTCAACTGCATTCGATTATCAGCAATCCACCCTCGGCTCTCGGTATCGGCGCATTGGTGAGTATCATCGTCGCCCTCTGGACCGCGTCCGCCGGCACGAAATCGATCATGAAATCTTTGAACATCGTTTACGACGAGCCGGAGAAACGCGGGTTTATAAAACTCAATCTCTGGTCACTTGGACTGACGCTCGGAGCCGTCGTCGCTATTATCGTAGCGGTAAGTTTGATCGTGGTCCTGCCGGTCGTGATGGATTTCATCGGCATCGGTTCCTTTGCCAATGATGTTCTGCTGGCCCTGCGCTGGCCTCTGCTCGCCGGTCTGTTTGCTTTTGCGATTGCCGTCGTGAATCGTTTTGGACCCTCCCGGGCAACTGCGAAATGGCGTTGGGTTTCCGTCGGGGCTGTGCTGGGAACAACTCTCATTCTCGTCGCATCCGCAGGCTTTGCCTTCTACGTGAAGAAATTCGGCAGCTATAACGCAACTTATGGCAGTCTCTCGGGTGTCGTCATCCTACTCCTTTGGTTCTACCTCGTTTCCTATGCTGTGCTTTTGAGCGCGGAAGTGAACGCAGAAATGGAGCATCAGACTCTCGCCGATTCAACGACAGGACCTGAGCGACCCATGGGTCAGCGAGGTGCTTTGAAGGCCGATACCGTGCCTTCGATGAATCCTCCACCCGTCACTCCGGGCGAAGCGAAGTCGGGTGAATCGAAAGCTGTTGAGACGTGATAAAAATATTTTTATAAAAAACGGCGAGTGGAAAAAACCACTCGCTGCTTTTTTTGTACAAATGACGACGCTCAGTGAGCCGCCATATTTAAGGCATCGCTCGGGATGCGAAGAATCTGACCCGGGAAGATTTCGTCGGGATCTTTCAGCATAGGTCGATTGGCCTCGAAAATTTCAGGATAACGATTGGCATTGCCAAGTTGTTCCTTAGCGATTTTCGAAAGGGTGTCACCCTTTTTCACAGCAACCATCTTAGACGGTTGAGAAGCATTCGTCTGCGCGCTGGCCGTCGGGCTGGGCGCTGAGGCCGCCTGGGAATTGATCAAAGGCGTAGGCGTGGCGGGAACCACCTTCAGACCGTCGTCATTCACCTTCTCGACTCCCTGGTGATTGCCTACGATGAGACGCACAAGTTCGGAGTCTTTGAGGCTAGCCGCTGTGCCACCAATCGTGGCCATACCCTTGTCGAGCTTGAGGGTAAAATCTTTGACGTTCAGCGAAGACTTTTTAACAGCCTCGATAATGCTCGCTTCAATCTTGTCTTCTTGGTCGTCCTTGCCGCCGAAACCAATGTCTTTGATAAAGTCGAAAAGTCCCATCGTCATCCTCCTGATTCTGATACCAGAGATTTCTTAACTCACTTGTTTCTGCTCTCTTGTGCCATGTGATTCAAGCGTCGACTTTGCAGACTTCGTGCTAATATATTGAGAATACGGAGAATATTCGTATTCATCACGATCACGCATGAGTGTTTTTTGGGGGTCATTTTTGATGCTTTTTCAGAGAAAGTCAGGACGATTTGCGCGCTGAGACTTAAGACTTCTTGGGAAGCTGAGCGTTGTAGGCTTGAACCTGATCGCGAGTGACAAGAAAAGAATCTTTCAATTGTTCGCCAATCGTTCGGCACAAAGGCAGGTTTTTGCCCGTAGTGGCAAGTTCCATCTGCTGACAGAGATCGACCAAGTACTTGGCTCCGATGCTGGAGCAGAGACCACGCAGTTGATAACTGGCCCCCGTGATGCCCTTAAACTCCGCTTTTTTAAGGGCCTCATCCAATTCCTGGATGCGCATGGGTGCGCCTTTGAGAAAGAGCACACACAAATCTGACATAAATTTTTCAACATCGCCCATTGGCGCGATAGCTTCTAGTCCTTGAAGGTGATCCAAATCGAGCAGGTAGTTCATTTTTGTAAAGAGATGCTTCTTGGGAGGGGCATTGGAATCATCCATTTTTTGTTTAAACTCCTTTCTCTATTTGGCTAAATTTAAACTTAGGCTGTGACACTCAGGACCTTTTCGACTTCGTCACCAAGCCATTTATTAAGGACTTTTTCCAGTGATTTGGGCTCGATGGGTTTGCTAACATAATCATTCATTGGTGTCGGCAGATTGGGGGAGGGAGTGATGTCATTGTATAAGGCCCATGTGGTGCTTTGCAAAAAAGCGCACATTTCCCCCGAAAAATGAATAGTAAAATTTCAAGGAAAAAATCCCATAAATTAGCATTTGTATAGCGCAGCTTTCCTTTGCCTTGGATAATCCTTTCGCATTCCCAACGAATTCAATTGCCGCGATCGATTTGCCGCTCACGATGTGGATAAAAATTCCGATGCCTCCTCTGCAGCCTCCACCGCGAGAAGGACTCGAGCCATGTTGAAACTCATATCATTCGCCTTCCTCCTCACGACACTTGCGTGTCAAAGCGGTGGCTACAACCTCAGGCTTCCCGGACACTCGGGGAGGCCGGACAAGAGTCCAGGTCCAATCGTCGTTCCTGCGAACGCTGACGCTGCGGGAGCGGGCAGCGCGATGCCCCCCTATACGCCCTCAGACACGCCCAAAGCCGGCGAAGGTGGTATTGAGCCAACGACTCCCGAAATGGGCGCTCTCCCGGGCAGCAATTCTGAAGTCTCGGACCAACAGGAAATCAAATCCGTCGCGAAACCGGTTTTTATCGGTGAAGCGGATCCGACCAAAAACAAGAACCTGCCCTACGGCCTCGTGACCCTCACGTCCAGCGCCGAGAATTGGATTATTTCGCGGCCCCAGTATGTCCTGTCCTGGAACAAAAAGACTCGCAACATTAACTGGGTTGCCTGGTTGATGAATCTTGACCAACTGGTGATCATGGGTCGTCAGAAGACCTTTGTCGCTGATCCTGATTTGAAAGAATACGTTTCAGAAACCGACGTTAAGCCCGTCACCACCGCCGACTACTCGGGGACTTGTTTCGATCGTGGGCACCAGGTGGCCTCCAGCGATCGTCAAGCCAATCAGGAAGACAATGCCGCGACCTTTTATATGACCAACATCATTCCTCAGGTTTCCTTTCTCAATCAGGTCATCTGGAGAAAGCTCGAAATCGAGATTCAGGACTGGATCGTCAAAGGAACCTACAAAAACCTCTGGGTCGTCGCGGGCCCTATCTATGACAATAAGCCGAGTTACATTGGTCCGGATCAGAATATTGCGGTGCCCAAGTCCAACTTCAAAGCGGTCTTCGCCTGGGACGACATGAGCCGGGATAAACCTTATCTCGTCAAAGCCGTGATTATGCCGAACGTTCTATCGAATGGCGCAGCTCCTCTCAGCGATGAAACGCGTCGTTGTAAAGAGCAGGCCAATGGAGGGCGCATAAAAGGGGATGTCACGCAATCGGAGAAGGTGGACGACTACCTCGCCACGATCCCGGCGATTGAAGCAGCCTCTTATCTCAAGTTTCCCGCAGTCGTTCGGCCCTAAATCAAAAAAAGACAGTGGAAACCATCTCGCGCAGAACCGGATAGATCCAATGCTGAATGTATTCGACCGCATCGGCCTCGAGCTCATAACGACGAGTCAGAGGCGCGAGGCGGGTGAGTGTCTTGAAGAGTTCGTGTTTTTCTTCATCATCGCTTGCCTGATTCAAGGCGACCAGGCAACGAAAGTAAGCGGACATCCGCACGGACAGACCGAGGGCTTTCTGGCAACAGGCGCTGTGGGTCTTAAAGAGTCTCTTTAAGGAACTGCTCAGCATCAGTGAACGAACGCTGATCGGCTTTTTCGTTGTAAGCTGCGCCTTTGCTGTTGTCGGTTCCCGCCGCTTTTTCGGTGAAGCTATGCACCGCGTTGCCGAACTTCACGAGTTGCCAGTCGACTTTGCTGTCGCGCATCTCTTTTTCGAAAGCGGCGACGTCTTCGGGCTTATTGTAGGGATCATCGGCGCCGTGAAACGCGATCACATGTGCTTTGATGTTCTTGCCATCGGCTGGAGTTGGGCTGTCGAGGCCGCCGTGGAAGCTCATAACCCCTTTCAAATCCGCGCCTGTGCGAGCCAGTTCAATCACGCCTGTTCCGCCAAAACAGTAACCGACGGCCGCGAGTTTGCTCGTGTCGACATTCGTCTGCTTCTTCAGTTCATCGAGGCCAAGAACAAGGTGCTCGCGGAAGAGTTTGCGATCGCCCTTGTATTTGCCGGCAAGTTTGCCTGCTTCATCCATGGACTTGGGGTTTTTTCCCTTGCCATAGATATCCGCAGTGAAAACCACATAGCCGAGATTTGCAAAACGTTCAGCCTGAGCTTTGGTTTCGTCCGTCAGGCCCATCCAGTTGGCGACCATCAGAATGCCAGGCGCTTTGCCACGAACAGAATCCGGAGTGTACAAGACGCCTTCAAAAGACTCAGGGCCTTTTTTATAGATGATTTTTTTGCTATTCACAGCTGCCATGGCTGAGCTGCCCAGGAGGAGAGCTGCGGTCGTCAAGATGCCAATAGATTTCTTCAACAACATTTTTGAGGTCCTTTCGCACAGAATGAAGAGACAAAGTAGAGGAAAAATGTATGGGCTGACGGTCGCATAAAAGGCAAGCCTGTTCAAGAAACAAGTTGTACAAGGTCTAAAACCAAATCTCCCAAATAGGCTTAAACACCCGTCTCAAGCGCAAACTGTCGAACGATGATCGGGATTTGGTCAGGGAATTCCGCTGAAAAGTCAGGGAATTAAAAGAACGGCGTTGGGGGGCCGGTCTCCCCAACTCTCAAAAATCCCAATTACGCTAATGGTTTCGGGGTGAAAAGCCGATAAGATTGTTTGATATTCATGTGGAATTCAGACCGGGGAAAATATGCCAAAAAATTTCAGACTGACACAAATAAAACGATACGTTTTGGCCAGTGCCTTCCTGTTCACCGCATGTTCAGAAGCTCCTGTTCGATCCCCTGTTCCTACAAGCAAAGCAGCTAATTCGAATGCCAGCTCTAACTCAAGCACCACAGGCCAGGACGACAGCACGTCCAAGCCAGTCGTGAGTCCATCGACCCCAACTTCGACTCCATCGACTGTTCCGATGACCCAGAGTCCATCGACGGGGACAGTCGAGAAGAGCGCCGAAGAGGTGGCTGCACAGAAAGCCAAAGATGAAGCGGCACAGAAAGCCAAAGATGAAGCGGCCAAGTCTCAGGGCGCTAAGGATGCCGCTCTTGCAGCGCTTGAGCGTGTTCCTGAGGGTTGCACAGGCAAGGGATCTGTCACAGACAAGGATCTTGTCCTCTTCAATGGCGAAGATATCAAGTTCGATGCCAACTCGAAGAGCATCGCTCTCAATCGAGGCTGGAAGATCGATGGCTATTGGGGCAATGGCCGTATCGGTGTCGAGAGGAAGAGAAATCAATCCGCGCTATTTTTCGACAACGAAACTTTCTATCATGGTTTCGATATTACGCCCGCAAGCGAGAACGGGAAGCGCAAGACCTTTACGATGAAGGGTTTTGATGTCTATTACGATAGCTCTAAGTCCGACGCTTCGACCTTTGGTTTGCGAATCATCAAGCCCGGCGAAAACGAAGGCGCAGGTGACAACGAAAAAAGAAGCTGGTTCAAGCTCGATGCAGCCGGCGCCGGTAAAGACGCGGATGTGGCCAAAGCTACGATCGACGGTGGCAATTGCAAACTTACGCAGTTCTACACCACAAAGGTCTTTCTCGATCAGAATCTCGTTTCGAATCGCTTCATTTGGGAGTTGATGACGAACTGGAATCCCGCCGATAAGCTCTACGTTTACAAGATCGTTGTTAAAGATTTTCAGTGGAAGTGAAGCCGGTCCGATCCTGTCCCCGCCCCGTAAAAATTTGCTCAAAATCTTGCGATAATACTCTGTAGTCATTAGGATCCGGTCTTCAAACCAATCCTCTTTGGACTCCGGGCATTATGGCTTTATTCTTGGTCATGTTAAAATTTGACACGAGAAGGGAATTCGTAGGTAACGAGCAGAATAAGGGCATGCATGTTTAGTTTTTTAAGCGTTTCCTTCCTCTTGTCTTTTTAGTCGCCTTCTCCCACCAAGAGCTTTTGCTGCTGAAGGATTTGAATAGCATGCCTACATGCGCATAGGGGCCGGACAAATAAAAAGAGCCGGGAAAATATCCCGGCTCTACGATAGGAATAAAAATTTTTTAACGAAACAGAGCGTCCTGACGATTCACGCCCGTCCCAACCATGGAAACGGGATAGCCCAGGATCTCTTCCACGCCGTCAACGTAAGCCCGAGCATTCGCCGACATGTCGCTGATCTTACCGCCTTGAGGCAGCTCTTCCGTCCAACCCTTGAAGGACTTATAGATAGGTTTGCATTCGCTCAGAATCTCGTGATCCCAAGGGAATTCTTCGATGCGACCGTGAACAGGATGTTCGTAGGCCACACAGACTTTGATCTCGTCAAGGCCCGTGAGGATATCCATTTTGTTGAGAATCAATCCATCATAACCCGAGATCGCTCCGCTGTAGCGCAAAGCAACGGCATCGAGCCAACCGCAGCGGCGGGGACGACCGGTCGTCGCGCCGAATTCTTTGCCAAGAGTCGCGAGGTGCTCGCCGACTTTGTCTTTCAATTCGGTAGGGAAAGCGCCTGAACCCACGCGGGTCACATAGGCTTTGGCCACACCGTAGATTTTGTCGATCGACTTGGGCGAGAATCCAAGACTTGCAAACGCGCCGCCTGCAGCAGTCTCGCTGGAGGTCACGTAGGGGTAGGTGCCGTGGTTGATATCGAGAAGGGCGCCTTGGGCCCCTTCAAGAAGAGCCCGCTTGCCCGCTTTGATTTGAGCGCGAACCATGTGCTCGGCATCGACCACGAAGGGAGCCAGCGCCTCAGCCGCTTGGTCAAACTCCTGCCACTGATCGGCATGAGCTTTTCTGTGTTCGGCAAACTTCGGCGTCGTGTGAGAGAGGCTTTCGTACCAAGCCTGACGACGTATGGGATTGATGTAGTCACCCAGACGGATCCCTGTGCGATTGGCTTTTTCGGCATATGTGGGGCCGATGCCGCGTTTTGTCGTACCGATCGGCTTTGCCGCTTCGGTTTCCGTCTTGCTATCGAGATGGATGTGCCACGGAGAAATGACGTGTGCACGAGCCGAGAGCCAGAGGCGTTCTGGAGTCAGTTGAACGAAGGCGGCTACCTTCTTGATTTCGACGAGAAGTTGGGATGGATTGACCACAACCCCCGAGCAGAGGGCCGATATTTTGCCTTCGTGAAAGATTCCGCTGGGAATTTGGTGTAGAACGACTTTTTGGCCGTCAACATAGAGCGTGTGACCGGCATTGTTCCCGCCTTGAAAGCGAGCCACGATTTCAACGTCGCGAGCCAGGATATCGATCCACTTTCCCTTGCCTTCGTCACCCCATTGGGCACCAACAACAATGCTCACATTTCCCATGGACTTAGAGCCTTTCTCGAGGAGGATAATTGATAGCGCTTTGCATCGACTCTTTATCCGATCGAGTTGATGCTGTCCACTGGAACTGCTGGAATGCCCATGATATACGATCTTGACTGAAAAATCTTTTACGCCTCCATCCTCGGCGCTCTCAGTCTATGCCATCTAATTCCAGTTGATCGCGGAAGGAGCTTTGCTTGAATCGTTCGGAAACTGAACAACTTTATTCCATCTCGGCCGTTGACGGGCGCTATCGCAGTAAGTTGGAGAAGCTCGCACCATTGGTCAGCGAAGCGGCTCTCATCAGCTATCGCTTACGAGTGGAAGCTGAATGGCTTCTCCACCTGTCGGAATCTCCTGAAATTGATTTCCAGTTAAGTGCCGTCGCGACGAAAAAGCTCACAGGCGTGATCAAGGAAGCCGATCCCAAGGGACTTCTTCGGGTCAAAGAGCTTGAAAAGACGACCAATCACGATGTAAAGGCGATTGAATACTATCTGCGCGAGCTGTTAGTCGGTGAGGACGATCGCACGATGGCGTTCATCCATTTTGCCTGCACCTCCGAAGATATCAATAATCTCTCCTATGCCCTGATGCTCAAAGAAGTTCGTGAAAAAGTTCTTCTGCCCGAGATCGATGCCCTGCTCCTAAAGCTCGACACGATGGCGAAAGAATATAAAAGCCTGGCAATGCTCGCTAGGACTCATGGGCAGACAGCATCGCCAACCACCCTTGGCAAAGAACTCGCTGTCTTCGCTCACCGTCTGGCGAAGCAACGCGCGGAACTTGTCCGGGTAGAACTCGAAGGCAAGATGAGTGGTGCGGTCGGTAACTACAATGCCCATCTCGCAGCTTATCCCAAGCTCGACTGGGTTGAGATCACAAGGCGCTTCATCGAGAATCGTCTCGGTCTCAAACAAAATCTCTTGACGACTCAGATTGAAAACCACGATTCGATGATTGCCCTGACCGATGTCCAGCGTCGTTTCAATACGATTTCCATCGGCCTCTGCCGTGATATCTGGTCGTACATTTCCAATGATTATTTTAAGCAGGAAGTGAAAGCCGGCGAAGTCGGTTCGTCAACGATGCCGCACAAAGTCAATCCCATCGACTTTGAGAATGCGGAAGGAAACTTCGGCATCGCCAATGCCCTGGCCAATCATTTCGCGGATAAACTGCTGATTTCGCGCTGGCAGCGCGATCTCTCCGACTCGACCGTGCAACGTGTCCTCGGGACCTTCTTTGCTCATACCGTCCTCGCTTCCCAGGCTCTGCGCAAAGGTCTCGATAAGATCAGTCCGCGTCCGGATGTGATTCAGGCCGATGTGGAAGGCGCTTATGAAGTCCTCGGCGAAGCGATTCAAACTGCGATGAGACGCTTTGGGGTGCTCGATGCTTACGAACGATTGAAGTCCGCGACCCGCGGGCAACGTGTTCTTCAGGAAGACCTGATACGTGTGATCGACGACTGTGCCGAGCTCCCCGCGGATCTGAAGAAAGAATTGAAGGCGCTGAAGCCCGACAGCTACGTGGGCGATGCTGCGCGTTTGGTCGATATCTACCTGGAGAGGCGGGGCCATGCGCGTAAGTGAGATCATCAAGCGTTATAACCTAACGGTTCACGCGCCGGCTGGCAAAGATCTGGAGGCCGAGATTCATTCGGTTGCCGCGATCGACAAAGTTCTTGCCGGGCAGATCAGTTTTTATAGCAGCCAGGAGTTTGCGCCTTTCCTGAAAGCTTCCAAAGCCACGGCTCTGCTCGTGCGTGAAGTCGCTCCAGAGTTCGGCGGCATTCAGTTGATCCATAAGGATCCTCAATTCATTTTTGCCAAACTGGCCCTTGAATTTTATAAGCCCGATCGTGGCCCTTTAGGTATTCACGAACTCGCTTACGTGGATCCAGGCGCTAGGATCGGTAAAGATGTTCGGATTCATCCGGGGGTCCATATCGAGGATCGGGCTGTCATCGGCGATCGCGTTGTCCTTTACCCGGGCGTCTATATCGGTAAGGGCGCAAAGATCGGCGTCGATTCGGTTTTGCATCCGAAGGTTGTGGTTTACAACGATTGCATCGTGGGCGAGCGCGCCCTGATTCATGCCGGAACTGTGATCGGAGCCGATGGCTTTGGTTTTGCAGTCAGTGGCGGGGAGGTCTGCAAGATTCCTCAGGTCGGCATCGTCCGTATCGGGAATGATGTGGAAATGGGTGCGCTCTGTACGATCGATCGTGCCGCCAACGACGAGACAGTTATCGGTGACTTCTGTAAATTTGATGATAGAGTGCATGTGGCGCATAACTGCTCTATCGGTGCCAACAGCATGTTCTCGGCCCAGGTGGGGATTGCGGGTTCAACTACAGTAGGGAAGTGGACTGTCATCGGCGGGCAATCGGGTATTGCAGATCATTTGAAGATCGGCGATGGCATGCGGATTGCTTCCAAAACGGCCGTTCTCACCAACCTGACTGAACGCGGCACCTATGCGGGATCGCCCGCCATTCCTTTGATGGAATGGAAGAGGCAGATCGTTTATCTCAAACGACTGAAAGACTATGATCAGGCTATCAAGAGCCTTGAAAAGCGCTTAAAAAAGCTAGAGTCCCAATAAGGATTCGGATGGACCATGACGGATACGGAAAGCAGCTCCCCTACCAACCCGCTGAGTGAGATGAAGCGTGAGGATATTCATCCCTCGCTTCTGACGCGCAAAATCATTCATTTTGATATGGATGCTTTTTATGCTTCAGTTGAGGTGCGGGATAATCCGGATCTCGCGGGGAAGCCCTTGGTTGTGGGCGGCTCGCCGAACTCGCGGGGCGTAGTGTGCACAGCGAGTTATGAGGCCCGAAAGTTTGGTGTGCGGTCAGCCATGGCCTGCAGTCAGGCCTATCGACTTTGTCCCGATGCGATCTTTGTAAAGCCTGATTTTGAGCGTTATGCGGCGGAATCTAGGAAGATACGCGAGATCTTCGGTCGCTACACCAGCATCATCGAACCCCTTTCGCTTGATGAGGCCTATCTCGACGTTACCGACAATCCTTTCGGACTTCGCGCCACCCAAATCGCCAAACGCATCCAGGACGATATTCTCAACGAACTGAATTTGAGCGGTTCTGCCGGTGTTGCGCCCAATAAACTGGTGGCGAAGATTGCGTCGGATATCAACAAGCCCAAAGGCATTACTGTGGTGATGCCCGAGCAGGTCTTGAAATTTATGGGAGCCTTGCCTCTGCGCAAGATCCATGGCATCGGACCCGCGACAGAGAAAAGACTGCAAAAATCGGGTTTTCACTATTGCCGCGATCTTTGGTCCTGGAGTGCGGCGGCACTTGAGCGAGAGCTGGGGAATATAGGGCCATGGCTCTACAACCGAACACGGGGCATCGATGATCGACCGGTGCGTGTGCATCGGGAGCGGAAATCTCTGGGTAAGGAAGATACCTTTTCCGTCGATATTCTCGACCTGGCGCAGCTTGATAAGGAGTTGGTAACTCTTTGTTTGAGTGTTGAGGCGGCATTGAAGAAGCGCTGTATTCAAGGGAAGACCATAGTCCTGAAAGTGAAATACTCCGATTTTACTCTGCTCACGCGGAGTCAGACGATCGATACCGCAACGGATTCGATCGTGGATATTCTGGAGGTGACGAGGGGCTTGATGAAGGTGACAGCAGCCGGGCGGAAGAAGATTCGTCTCCTTGGGGTCAGCCTTTCGAACCTTTCGTCGACGGGAGATAGCTTCCAACTGGGCCGGGAGGAGACTTCGCCTTTGGATGATGACGACTAGGGGTGTTGACGTTTCACATGGGTAGCCGCATGATCAAGCAACCTAGTGACACCATCGACTGGTAATTTCACTTCAGCTTTTCAAATCGGGTCGCAATCGAACGAAAATGCTTGAGCTGGGCGAAGGCATTTTCTACGAGATGACGATACTTATAGAGGCCCCAATCCATGTCGTCGTTGCCTTTCAGAGAATTTTCTTTTCGTGGAATCATAGCAATTCCTCCCTGCTCCACAATTTGATTCCGAAGTGCCTCGCTATCGTAGCCTTTGTCGGCAATCACCCATTCTACATCCAATATGCAGGCAACTAGCTCGGGGGCCATCTTGCAATCAGGCACTTGGCCACCCGTGATTTCAAAATGGAAGGGCAAACCAAAGGAATCGACGGCCATGTGAATTTTCGAAGTATTTCCAGCAACCGATTTCCCGATGCCTGACTCCGCACCGCGAGCTGCGCCTGAGCTATGCTGGTGGACTTTCACTCGACTACTCAGCGCTACAACAAGCGCTCGAAGGGGCACGAGAAGAGTCCAGTGTGGAAGATTGAGTTTTGAATGGAACCTAAAGTGGTAATAAATCCGCACGCGACGTTCTGTGGGGCTTTGGGCGCCGCAAGGCGCCCCCTTGTACTCGGCGCCTACCGGAGCGATCTGGTGGGTCTACTCACCCCACTGCCTACTTCAAGATTTTCAGATCCAATCCCTGTGTAGTAAAGCCTGATCTCAGTAAAATTTTTGAGAAGAAAACATTCCCATGTCTGAAATAAAACAACTGTTTGTAGAGCTCGAAAGTTTCAAGAAAAAAGTTAAAAAAATACAGGTCTAAAGCTTTCTTTCTTAAGATTGAAAAGTCATAATAGAACTGGAAGCTACTTGAGACAGGAGTTCGTTGTGGGCCATGCAAATACAATCAATAAGATTTGGGCATCCCCCAACTCTAAGTCACTTCGATGGGATGATCTCGTTTCCTACATGAAAAGTATTGGTAGCTATTACGAGACGAGGAAAGGAGGGTCGCGAAGAGCTTTTAAGATTCCAAATTTCACTGAAGCGACTAGACAAGCAAAGCCCTTCATCATTTTACACTTGCACGAACCTCACCCCCACAGTGAGATCAAGTCGGTTTATCTTACACAGGTTCGAGAAGCCTTAACAGCCGCAGGGCATCGAGCTTAAGCACTTTTTTTTCTGTCGAGGTAAAGTTGAATTGCTTCTACTGCAAGATCGTTCATACTTCTTTTTTCCGTTGCAGCTTGAACAATAAGGTCTCTGTGAAGGGTTGGCTCTGCCCTTACCTGGAATTTTCCGCTGTAGGGTTTTTCAGGTTGAATGTCTTGTTCCATACAAAATTGCAGATAATCATCAATCGAAGTTGCAAATTCTGCGATAAGTTCTTTGGCAGACGGAGCTTCGAAAGCAATCTGATCAGTTGAATTGATCACACTTCCATAGAGGCATTGATCTTCGACCGAAAGTTCAACCTGCGCGTAATAGCCTTTGTATTCCATCATCATGTAAGCACCCTCCCGACCTACTTTTTCTCTATCGGTACAATGATATCAAAACTTGATATCAAACAGCAAGATACTAGGCATTGATAAATTCCGCAAGACTTTTAAATTTAATCAAATCAATTAGTTATATCTATTTGATTGATTCTAGACGTGATCACCCCCGAATTTCTTTCAGTAATTCGGTCCCCGGACAAGCAATTCCGGCGTCTAATCTACGAGTTTGCTAACCGGGTTTGCTCTCTGGTCTCGAAAATCAAACCCCGTTCGAGCGGAAGCATTCGCACCAGGGTTTAACCACTTAGAGGTGAAATCTTTCCTAACAGACGTTTTTGCTGTCTAGGACTTGGTCAATGAAAAATCCTGAGACAGATATTACGGACCTGTATGATCTTAATTCGCAGGGAATCTCGAATTGTTACCTTGAAGTCTCATTTGGACTCCTGCTTGCAATGTAATAAAGGGTCAGCTTCACCTAACGAATAGGAAGCCTCACTACACACTTTAATCAAGAGTGTGGACCAAGCTTCAAAAAGCCTCGCTGAATAGAATTCAGTCGAGTGTCTGACGCTTCTGTCAAAAATTTAGCCAGTTTTTCGGTGCCTGAGCGCTGAGCGTCCGAATTTTTCGGTGACCAGTATGAATTCGGAACCGCTATTTGGCAGATTTAAGATTCTGATTGAATTGAAAATTTACCCCTCGCGTAAGACTTCATTGCTGTTACGTGTGCGCTGCTGCGTTCCCGTGGCACGCCTTCTGCTTTGAGAGAGTTAGGTTAGCTTCTAGCTCCAATTCTTTTCGAGGTAACGTCCATGTTCAAAAAGCTCTGACGTTCCCTTCAGTCTCACTTTGTGAAAAATCATGATAGTAATCAATGTCAAGCCGGAGGAGAAAAATAAAATATATACCAAAATACCCCCTTATATTTACCATTGAATCTGAGGGTTTATACGTGAAATCTTAACTCCGACCAATTCGAGCATAAAATTCGCAAAAATGTTTACATTTTCCAGACTCTGGGACGATCGCATGAGGTGACACATAAGTCGATTAACGGTAGGTGCGACGTCTCTGGTTTTGATGTCCTGTTTCAAGACTCCTATCCAGAGTCAGGGCACTGTAGGGCACAGGCTTGCTTCAACCGCAGGCCGTCAACTTGCTGGAACCATCGCTGCCAATGGGGTGGCTACAGCACAGGTGGATGCGATGTCCTCTGTGTCCGCCCCTAACAAAAAAAGAGGAAGAAGCCAAAACTTCTTCCTCTTCTCTCTTTGTTTTTAATCAAGATCCCGCCCGAACTTACTCAGCCGCAACCTTAAGCTTCGCCTTCAAATCCGACTCGTAGATCGGCCAGGTCTTAACAAAATCTTTTTTGACCTGCAAACGTAGCATCGCCAGAGTCTTGAAAGGCCACTTTTTTTGAACCATGTTCACGATCCAGGCCGGCAATGAGCCTTTAGGATCGGCAAGGTATTCCGCCTGAACAAAAGTCTTGTCACCGTGTGGAATCAAAATATAGCGACCATCGACGATCTCACCGCGCACCGAACCGTCTTTGACGGGCGGAGCTTTTTTGCTTTCCACCGACTTCACATCGACGATCACAGCGTTGAGCGCCGCGTCGACGCGGAAGTCGTAACTATAGACAAACTCGCGATCGGATACCGGAAATGGCATGTCGAAAGCGGCAAATTGGATGTGTGTAAGGGGAGACGTTTCTTCGAGAGTGTGAGCTTCCTTGAACTTGTCGATCCACTGGTCTTTGTGTACATGGTCCATTAAGACCCACAGGATTTTGCCAATAGGGGCATCGATCTCAGCTTCGCCGCCAACACCTTTGACAGGGCTGTCCGGGTAGGATTTGCGAAAGGTTTTGATTCCCTCTTTGTCTTCCATAAACTCCCAGCCCTTGTCGGTCCATTGCTTGACTTCGGCGTGACAGATGCCGGCGATGAGGGTGCTGCCCAGTATAAGGCCGCTGAGTAGGTTACGAATAAGCATGGTTGATACTCCTTTGGGTGGTTGGGTAAACATTCTCTTGGCTTGAAAGTCTTGCGCCCAAAGGGTTCTAGACGGTCCGAGGACAACACAATGTTTGGGCGCGAAAAAAAGGCAGTTTATACACTATACTCCTGGCCCGCAAGTCGAAGGACTCTGCATATAGGCATTTACAGGACATTTTGGTAAAAATCATAGGCTTAATCGGCGCTTCATACCCTTCAGCTTTGACTTGCTTCTTTTCTTCAATTCGCAGACCATCCCCATTCCTGCAAGTGATGTGGAACCCCGTTCATCAGGAAGCAATTTGCTATGACTCACGCCGTCAGTATCGAGCACGTCTCGAAAATCTATCCCCTCGGAAATACCGAAGTTCAAGCTCTCCACGACATTCATTTGAATTTCGACGTCGGCGAATTCACGACCGTCGCCGGTCCCTCCGGATGCGGAAAATCGACCCTTCTTAACCTCATCGGTTGTATGGATACGCCGAGCCAAGGCGAAGTTTATATTGAAGGCAAGCCCATCTCGAAACTGGGCGACAAGGAATTGACCCGTCTGCGTCTCGACAAGCTCGGATTTATCTTCCAGAGCTTCAACCTTATCCCGGTCCTTAACGTATTCCAAAACATCGAGTTTCCGCTCCTCATTCAAGGAGGCTTTACCTCGAAGGAACGTTCCGATCGCGTGATGGAACTCATGGATGAAGTGGGACTGAGGGCGCAGGCCAAACAAAAGTCCAACGAACTTTCCGGAGGGCAACGCCAACGGGTGGCGATCGCCCGCGCCCTGATCACCCGTCCGAGTATCGTCCTCGCGGATGAGCCGACGGCAAACCTTGATTCCTCGACCGGCGAACGCATTATCGACTTGATGAAGGCCGTGAACAAATCCCACAAGACCACCTTCATCTTTTCGACGCATGATCCCCTGGTCATGAAACATGCAACTCGAGTCATTCGCCTGAGAGACGGCGAAGTCCTCGAATCCTAGTCGCCACGAGACCAACATCCCTCATAAGGCTTCGACATGCGTGAATCGCTTGTTCTCATCATTAAAGTCGCTTTTCGAAATCTTTGGCTCTATCGGGTCAAAACGCTTGTGATCGCGGGTCTCCTTTGCATGGGTTCTTTCATCGGCATCGTGGGGCTCTCGCTCCTCCGTGATGTCGAACGTAGCATGCAGGACAGCATTATCAGCAGCGTTGCAGGTCACTTGCAGGTATACAGCAGCAAGGCGAAGGATGACCTTGCGCTCTTTGGTGGCGCCTTCATGGGTCGCGCCGAAATTGGCACGATGCCAGACATGGTGGTCTTTCGCGAGCTTATTAAAAAGCATCCGAACGTTGCGGACTTCATCCCGATGGGCAGCGACATGGCGATGCTCGGTCGCGGCAATGAGCTTGACGATGTTCTGACTGCGCTTCGCACCGCTTTGAAAAAGGGCGAAACCGACATCATCGAACAACGTAAACAGGATCTGACCTTTCTCCTGCAACAGCTCGACCGTGAGTTGACGGAACGTGAGAAACTGAGTTCTGACAAAGAGTTGATGGTGCGCTATCGCACAGATTTGAAAACGGCGATGGAGCCTGAGTATCTGGCTTCGCTGAAGATTCTGGATGAAGAGAAACTACTCTTTCTCGACACCCGAATCGCTCCTATTTCGGGCGAGAAGCAACCTCTCTATCTGATGTACCTCGGGACAGATATTGACCTCTTCGAAAAAAACTTTTCGAAGTTTAAAATGGTCGAAGGTGAACCCCTGGCTCCTGGCCAACGCGGAATTCTCCTAAGCTATAAAGTGCGCGAGACTCAGTTGAAGGCGGTGGTCGCCCGACTCTTCGATCGCCTGAAAAAACGCATCGATCGAGTTGAGACCACCATCAAGGGCGATGCTGATAACGAAGCGACCGCCAAGGACCTGCCCAAGCAGTATCAGCAGATCCTGGCTTCCTTGGATCGAAAGGAATCGGAGGAGCTGGCGGCTTACCTCAAATCGATCGGCATCGAAACAGCTGAAAAAGAACTGGTTGCCGGATTGAAAGAGCAGTTGCAGAAGTTTTTGATCGTCGATGACGGCAACTTCAAAGATCGTTACGCTCAGTTCTACGAACGCATTGCGCCGAAGATGAAACTCTATGAGATCTCGCCGGGCGAAACGATCGTTCTGCGAAGTTATACCAAAAGCGGCTATATCAAGTCGGTTCCCTTGAAAGTCTACGGGGTTTATACCTTCGAAGGCCTTGAGGATTCGGATCTTGCCGGCGTTATGAATATCACCGATCTCGTGACCTTCCGCGAGCTCTACGGCGAGATGAACGAAGAGTCGAAAAAAGAACTGGAGGCCATGCGCGCGAAGTCGAGCACTGTCGTGACGACAGCAGCTGCGGCAGAGGATGCTTTGTTCGGTGAGTCGGCAGCTCCGACGCTGGAAAATCGGGAAATCGAAGGCCAGGCGAAGAGCAATGAGACGATACAGATCAAACCCGTGATCTCGGACGTGTTTCCGATCTCCGAAATTCAAAACGGTTTGGCATTGAACGCTGCGATTCGTCTTAAAGACGGGAGCAAGATCGATCAGACCCGAGCCGAACTGAATAAGATGTTTAAGGAGGCCGGCCTCGAGGCGAAACTAGTCGACTGGCAGGAAGCCACAGGTATCGTCGGGCAATTTGCCAACATCGTTCGCATCGTTCTGATGTTCGCACTCGGCGTGATCTTCGTCGTCGCTCTCGTTATCATCAACAATTCGATCATCGTGGGGACCCTCAACCGAACCAAAGAGATTGGTACGATGCGGGCGATCGGGGCTCAGAAGTCCTTTGTCTTGGGGATCTTCCTCGCGGAGACCGGCATCACCAGTCTGATCGGTTCGATCTTGGGGGCTGGCCTTGCGACGCTCTTCCTGCTCGCATTGAATCACAAGGGCATTCCCGCTCCCAACGATGTCATGACTTTTCTTTTCTCGGGTCCGAGACTTTATCCCACCCTCCAGTGGAATCTCGTGATCCTTTCACCTTTGGTAATCTCGCTCGTAGCCACCATAGCTTCGATCTATGCTGCCCGTCATGCAGCGCATGTTAAACCTGCCGAAGCCATGCAGGAAAAGGAGTAACGCGATGCCCATGTTGCTTGAAATCGCCTTTCGTAATCTACTCCAGGCGCGACGTCGGACTTTGCTTCTCGGCTTAGCGATCGCTATCGTGGCAAGTCTCTTTCTCATTCTCCGTGCCGTTTCCTCCTCGGTGAGTGAACGAATGATCGAGTCGTCAACGACGCTCTCGTCCGGCCATGTGAACGTCGGTGGCTTCTTTAAGGCTCGCAAGAAAGATGCGGCGCCCATGCTTGCTGACGGTCCCGCGATCAAGGCCGCTGTGAAAGAGATCGTTCCTGACCTCGAGAGTATGGTCGACCGCCACCGGGGTTGGGGTCGGGTGATCAGTCGCTCTGCATCGATCAATGTCGGCATGCATGGCATCGTCTTTGAGCAGGAAGGGCGCTTCTTCCGTTCGCTCCGTCTTGCCCCGGAGTCCGAGTATGTGGTCGGCGGCAGCAAGGAGGCCTTCGGCAACTTTGAAGACATGAAGAACAAGGACACTGTACTGATCTTTGCAGCTCAGGCGAAAAAGCTGGAAGTCAAGGTCGGCGACACTCTAACCGTCGTGACAGAAGCGGCCGGCCAGTCCAATACCGTCGATCTCAAGATCGCGGCCATCGCTTCGGATGTCGGCTTTATGAGTAACTGGAATATCTTTGTTCCGAGACAGACCATCCTTGATCTCTATCGCCTCGGTGATAAGACGACGGGCGTGGTCATGATCTATCTGAACAATCCCGACGATTCTCTGGCCGTTATGGAAAGGCTTCGCAAGGGATTGACGGACAGAGGCTTCCTCCTTCGTGATCATGAAGCAAATCCTTTCTTTATGAAGTTTGAGAAGGTCATGGGCGAGGACTACCTCGGTCAGAAACTTGATCTCACTGTCTGGACCGATGAAATCTCCTTTGTTCTCTGGATTACCTCGGCGCTCGACCTCGTCTCGATCTTCGTCATCAGCGTCCTTGGCGTCATCATCATCGGCGGTATTATGAACTCGATGTGGATGAGCGTGAGAGAGCGCATCAAGGAAATCGGGACCATGCGCGCAATCGGGGCCAGCAAGAGCTACATCGGTTTCATCTTCGTGATCGAGGCGATGCTCCTCGGGTTCTTCTCGTCTGCGGTCGGCGTGCTTTTGGGCAGTGTTCTGGTTCTGACAACGAACGCCTTTAAGATTCCCATCACCAACGACGGCGTACGCCTCTTCCTGATGTCGAGCGTCTTGAACGTGAATCTGCACGCTAAAGATATTTTTTCAACACTCCTGCTCTTTTCGGGTCTCACGGGTGTCGCGGCTCTCTATCCAGCTTTGAAAGCTGCGAAGCTCCGTCCCGTTGAAGCCCTGATGCACGGCAAATAAAGGATATACTATGAACTTTAAACGAGTGATTCTTACATTCCTCGCGTTGTTGGCCGCCGGCAAAGCCTTGGCATTAAGCGAGGACGAGACCAAGAAGTTGGTTGCGGTCATCGATGAAAAACAACGTAACACCGGTGATTACGCATCAACTGTCATCATTGAAGAATGGGAAAAGAAAAAGGATCTCAAGGCCAAAGATCCCTACGATCTTAAAAAAGCCTTTGAAGCCCGCACCTATCGTCGCGATGCCGATGATCAGCTTATCATTCTGTTCTCAAAGCCCAAGGCTGAGGCCGGCAAGGGCTACCTGCGCAAAGAAAAGACTTTGCTCCTCTACGAGCCCGCGCTCGGCAAGTGGGAACGACAGACCGAGCGCGCCAGCATTGGTGGGACAGGCAGCCGTAGTAATGACTTCGATGAATCACGTCTGATTGAAGAATATAATGCAAAATGGATCGGCGACGAAAAGCTCGGTAAATTTGATGTGCATCGCATCAAGCTCACCGCCAAGCCAGGGACAGATGTGGTTTCGCCTATCCTCGAACTCTGGATCGATGGCGCGACGCAGAACATACTGAAGCGCGAGGAAGCCGCTCTTTCGGGCAAGCTGATGCGTCGCCTGCTCTACCCTCAATGGGAAAAAATGTTTAGTAAGAGCAAGGGCGCGGATGTCTACGTTCCCAAAGAAATCTATGCCTACGATCTTCTCGAAGATGAAAAACTGACGAAGGTGCGTTTGCAAAACGTCAACCTCGATCCTCTCGAGAAGAACATGTTCACCAAAGCCTGGATTGAAACTCAGAGTCGTTAAGGGAAGCCCTGTGAAGTATTCTGCGTTAGCCTTTGTATCGACACTTGCTGCATTCGGGGCATTCGCGACTCGCGCGACAGCTCAGGTAAAGTCCGAGTCTGATCTTTTCGGTGGTTCTGAGGTCGAAGAGAAGAAGCCTGAGCCTGAAGATAAGAGTAAAGTAAAAGATAAAGCCAAGCCTATCGAGAAGAAGCAGGAGGTTCTCGACACATTCGCGGACTCCGAACTGATCGACAAGCTCCAAATCGGTGGCCGGCTCGAACTGCGCAAGAGCTCGAGCGATGTCGACGATCAGCGTTTTCAATTGAGTTCTTACACGCAAAGCAAAACGGCTGATATTTACTTTGATACGCGTCCTAACAAACATACGCGCGCCTTCCTGCGCATGCGTTTCTACGAAGACAATGCAGCCACGACAACCACGCAGGCCCAGGGCACGACCGCGACAACGACTGAGAAACGGGGAGTTTCGGGTATTCAGGAGTCGATCGACGAACTTTGGGTGAAATGGGACGTGGACCAGACTCTGTTCGTGACTGCGGGTAAGCAGCATGTGAAGTGGGGCAGGGGGCGTTTCTGGAATCCGACTGATTTCACTGCTATCGAAGCCAAAGATCCTTTTGCTCTCTTCGACCGCCGATTGGGACAGGAGTTGATCAAACTGCATTTGCCCTTTGAAAAGTCAGGTCATAACTTCTACGCGATCGCCGAATTCGATGACACGCAGAGGAACGACGATGTGGGTCTCGCCCTGCGCGGTGAGTTCTCGATCGGTGAGAACGGTGAAACCGCAATCTCCCTTCAGAGCAAGCGGGGGACGCCTCTCAAGCTTGGTCTGGACTTCGGTATGGGCTTTGGGAACTTCGACGTCAACCTCGAGTCGGCGTTCATCACGCGGGATTCCGGGCCTCGCTACGAGGGTGATCTCGATATTCCGAACCTCGTGTTTCCGTCGACGCACTATGATAACAAGAAGGTCTATAATCAAAGCGTTGCCAACGTCGAATACGTTTGGAAGTACAACGATGACGATAATATGACTCTCGGCGTCGAAGGCTTCTGGAACGATACGGGTTACGACAAACGTATCCTGGAATTCTATTCGTTGATTCAGAACCGATCCAAAGTTCTTTATTCCGGTAAACAATACGTTGCGGCCTACTTGAGGCTGGGAGCGCCGGGGAATTGGAACGACAGTAACTTTATATTGAACGCTGTGCAAAACATCAGCGATCAAACAGCGCTGATGCGCCTGACTGCAACCTACACCTTCTATAAGCAGGTGACCGCAGAGGCTTTCGTCAGTCGCTGCTTCGGAGAGTATGGCGAGCTCTGCTTCCGAGTGCCGGATTCTATCCAGAAATCAGCGTCATTACTTCCCGCTAACATTCAGGTATTGTTGAGTGCTTTGCCCAAAAAGACCACAAGAACTGTGTTTGGTGGAAGCCTCTACATGAATTTCTAGGACTCAAATCTCTTCCAGGCGCCCACGTAAACACTTTGATTTCGTGGGCGTTTTTGCGTACACAAACGCACTCAAATCAAACGGAACAGTTGGAAAAGACAATTCTTACCCATTGAAATAAAGTCATTTGCGGATTTTAAGTTATCGGAATGTCGACCAAATTGAAAGTCGCTGCAGATTTGTTCAAGAGCGGATTGGGATTTCCGATAGGCTCAGTGAGGGGAGGAAGAAACTGTGAAACATTTCATCTTAGTGATAGGTCTCGGATCCGTCTGGGGCTGTTCAACGGATCCTAGCAAGGGGTCCAGGGATCGAAGCCCCGGCCAAGCCGATAGTCAAGCATCTGCCGAAGGTATTAGTGGAAACAACGGCAAAGATGGTGGCAACGAAACGGTAGCGGTCCATACGGATCCGGTCGTAGCAAATGGGAACGAAGCGACGTCAGAACCCGCAACCGAAAGCGGCAAAACAACTGTCCCACCGGTAGCGACTGTACCCGACGCAGAGGAAGAGACATCTGTCACGCCTCCGCACAAAGTTACAGGGGCTTACCTGGTAGGAACACTTCTTCCTCACGTGGAAGGAGAGACAATCAAAATCGGATTGGTTGTCAAAGGAGAGGACAAGAGACTTAGCCTGGAGCCATCCCGTTACCAAACGATCTGGTCCCTGGCCTCAGAACTCGACGATCCGACTCTTATGAAGCTCGCGAAGTCTTCGGATGAAAACTTCGATCGCGTCTTGGAGTTCGTCGGTTCTGAAGAAGAGTTCGCTGCTCTGAGGAGTTCGATCGCGGTTCAAGTGAACGTTTCCGAAGTTGGTGAAGACTCAACTCTCCACAGCGTGATCATGAACAGTCTGAGCGAACTTCTAACGCCCTGAGAACATGAGAACTGACTTAGGTCACAAGAAAAAGCCCTCGATCGTGAGATCTGGGGCTTTTTCTTGTTGAGAGAGATTCAATGGTCTGGGAACTTACAGAAAGGTAACTCGAAAAGATGATATCATAGCCGACGAAGATCCTAAGTTAACCTGGTGCAAAAGTTTTTATGAAAAACACAATCGCATCAATCTGCAAGAATAAAAAGGCTGTGGAAGTCGAAGTCTGCTTCGGATGGGATCTTCCACAAAGGCGACGCCAGGTGGTTTTGTGAACGAGTGATTCTCTGGATCCTTAGTCGAATGAAACTTAAAAAAGGCACCAATCAACCGATCGGTGCCCTTCTTCTCTCTCGGTCCAAGGCCAATGACAACCCTGAATCTTTCAGATCACAAACCCGTTACGATAGGCAAAGCCAAAGGCGTAGGTTTGATCTGATCAACATTCATGAAGCTTCTCGTCACAGCGTGATCCGCAACTTCAGTACGCGCGGCGGCGATAGCATCCGCGATTGTCATCGTCTTTGCCAATTCAGCGGCATGCAGCGCGCGCTCACGGTTGACGATGCCGGAGGAAAGAACTTTGTCGTTCAATTCAGCTTTGACATCGACGGTGCCGATGATGATCTTTTTCATTTCGTTCGGAGTCAAAGCGTTGTTCGAATCCTTAAGGCCCGCAGCAATGCCAGCAACAAAGGGAGCCGCCTGGCTGGTGCCCGAAAGCGCCATATGGCGGTTGCCTGGTACGGATGAGACGATGCCCACGCCTGGAGCCAGGACATCAACGGCTTTACCGTAGTTCGAGAAGGTTGCGATCGCTGAGTAGTCGATCGATGCGCCAACCGACATGGTGTTCTCAAGGTTCGCGTTTGCGGGTGAGGTCGGAAAGAGGTCGTTGTTCGTTCCGTCATTACCGGCTGCAAAGACAAAGAGCGTCTGAGGCGCGTTGGTCGCGATCGCTTTCTGGGAATTGACGGTCTGGGTGACGAAGTAAACGGCGAGTTCACTGACCAAATCTGTGTCGGTTTCCGATCCACCGGCGAGCTTGATGAGTGGTGTGACGAGGATCTTTGCCTGATTAACGCCCATGCCCAGAGAGGCGTTGGCGATATCTGCAGCGCCGCTGTTCGCGTAAGTGCCGACCATACCGAAGGCCTTGCCTTGCGCGCCGGCAAGGGCGTTCAGGCCAAGCTTGATCAGGCCTTTTTTGAAGTTACTCATCGCGCGGTTCTCGCGATTGGCTTCAATCAGGTCTTTTTTGAGGCTGAGAAGGGGGTTCTCAACAGGGACGAGGCGGATCGTCAGGACTTTAGCTCCGTCATTGCCTTGAGCCGCGATGCCCGCAACGTGAGTCCCGTGGACGAAGGTCCCATACTTGTTAATCGAGCTGACAAAGTTTTTGTCAGCGGCCTTGGCCTTGATCCAGGCGATGTCCTCGGCTGTCGCCGTTCCAATCAAATACTTGTCCTGGATCTCAAAGAACTTGTCGATGTCGCTGCTGAAGAGCGATGTGTACTTGAGATCGATGATGACGTTGGAGTTGGCAAAGAAGTTCCAGCCGTTGATGTCATCGGCATAACCATTGCCATCGTCATCTTTTTTATTGACGGTTTCGCCGGGATTTACCCAGACTTTGCCTGTCAGGTCGGGATGAGTGATGTCAACCCCTGAATCAATGATGGCGACCGTTGACGCTTGAGCGGCCAGCGGGGCAAAAAACATGATTGCGGCAATACTCAGATTTCTAAACTGAAACATTGAGACCTCCATCCATGACGTGAATAATTTAAAACACTAGTGCAAGAATTTTATGGAAGCAATGGGGGAGTTTATCGTGATCAGATTTTTTCAGCGAATATGTTTTTCGCCAAACGCAATTCTTGCCCGTTCATCAAAATTGAAAGTGAGTGAGGGCAAGCTTTTAACCCTGAAAAATAATGATGTTTGCCACGAGTTGCTTCTGATACACTCGAGGTCTTTGGCGACCTGAATAAATTTGTTCGAATTATTGGTGAGGACATGAAATGGAAAGTCTAGCCGATGTGTTCAAAGCCAAGCCCACA